>DCTH01000118.1:0-222 GCA_002329495.1 Syntrophothermus sp. UBA1445
GCTCTCCCGGAGGTCCTGTAAGAATTCCGAAAATATTGCAGCTCTCTCCATTATGTCCTTGCCTTCAATTGAGGCAAAGTCCGCTTGACTGTACTTGGTTGAATCCATTCCGGTGCTTCCTCCTTGTGCACAATTTTGTGTACTCGCACGTCTCTATTGTAATCAAACCCCGAACTTTGTAAACCCCAGCAGAGACTCACATTACATAAAACCTCTACATTT
>DCTH01000118.1:247-5347 GCA_002329495.1 Syntrophothermus sp. UBA1445
AAGTAATCGGTATGATCTAAAATCCTGGGGATTTCTGCAGTCTGGATGGTGGATCTTACACATACTCTCAATCGTTCTGGTGTTCTACCTCGGTTATCTTTTTGGACCTGAACTTTTTGGACGCTAGATCCGCTCCAGGTACCAACCAAACATGAGGTGGGCCGAGACGGTCTATAGTTTGAAACTACAAATGCTAAGGGTCCCGCCATATGAGCGAGACCCTTCTCATTCAACTGTTTAACTCCGGTACGCGGATTCTACCACTCGGGCGGGAGTTTCTTCAGCTGGGCCAGGTTAAAGACCGGGCCATCCA
The DNA here is from genome assembly GCA_002329495.1 of Syntrophothermus sp. UBA1445. GTDB lineage: Bacteria > Bacillota > Syntrophomonadia > Syntrophomonadales > DTU052 > DTU052. The sequence goes on from DCTH01000118.1 coordinate 561, forward strand.
GGCAGATGTACTCGCTGCCGATATTGCAGCGACCACACTTGCCGATACCGCACTTCATTCTCATTTCCAGGGTGGTTATGACCTGTTCGTCTGTGTAGCCCATCTTCTCCAGGGATTGCAGGACAAACTTGATCATGATAGGCGGCCCGCAGGTTACTGCAATGGTACCCTCGGGTGACGGGTTGATCTCCTCCAGGTAAGCGGGAACGAAGCCGACATGACCATCCCACTTTTCTTCCGGATTGTCTATGGTAACAAAGACCTCACAGTCCGGAACCTTGGGCCATTCCTCAAAGAGTTCCTTTTTGAAGCACAGGTCATCATAGCTGCGCGCACCATAGAGAATCTTGATCTTGCCGTAATCCTCCCGGTNNCATATCCTTGCCCTTGCACTCTTCGACCGGGAAGCCGTTGCCATAAGGTCCTCTAACCCCCAGGGTCTGACCCGGTTCAATTTCGTGCAGAGCCTCGGTCAGAAGCCCTACCTTCTTGATGGCAAACTGCAGGTGATCCTCCGCCTGCCAGGAGACGGAAAACATACCCTCGCCTACCGGCATCTGCGACACCATGGCCAGCTGTCCGGGCATAACTTTAAACGGAATGCCATCTTCAGTAGTTACATAAAAGGTCTTGACATCAGGAGTTTCCTCGGTGATTTTTACCACCTTTACCATGGTTGGGACCAGGGGGTTGGTATGACCATGATCCTTACAATTACACTCGTGGTCGTGATCATGCATCAACCTGCACCTCCTTTAACTTATTAATGACCTCCAGAACGTTTACCGCGTTAGGACACGCAATTATGCAACGACCACACCCGATGCACAGGTTGGCGTTATAACGCTCATTGAAGTACTGCAGTTTGTGCAAGAAGCGCTGGCGGAACCGCTCCTTCTTATACTCGCGCGGGTTATGGCCGCCTGCCATTAGCGANNCATGCAGGAATCCCAGCAGCGGAAACGGTTGCCCGCTTCTCCCCGGTTACTGACCTGAATGTCAAAGCAATAACAGGTGGGGCACACGTAGGTGCAGGCCCCGCAGTTAAGACAGCGGGAAGAGAGTTCATCCCATACCGGGTGTTCGAACATCCCGGCCAGTTTCTCGCTGAGCCCGGTGATATCAACCTTAACCTGCATATCTGCCGCCTGGGGCAGCTTAACATCCTTATCCACCAGAAGCCCCTGCAGTTTACCGGTGATCTCCTCACCCTTGGGGGTCTTGGACTCCCAGGCCAGACCCTGTTCTCCCAGGTCATGGATCACCACATCAGCCTCCGGATTCAGACGGTCAACACCCATCGACTCGCAGAAGCAGGCGGGTCCCGGCTGGTAACAGGCCCGGGCTATAACAGCCAGATCCTTACGGCGGTCCTTGTAGAACTCATCTTCATACCCTTTGGTCAAAAACACCAGGTCCAGGGAGTGCAGGGCCTGGAGATCACAGCCCCTGATACCAAAGATTATCCGCGGTCCTTCCGCATTGGCGATTTCGACCACCTGGGCCTCTTTGCCCGGAGCGACGAATTTGTACATCGGTTCGGTCTGGGGCATCACAATACTCTTGGGTGACATATAGGTGTTGAGGATGTCCAGGGCCAACTCCTCACCGGGATTATCGGTCCACTTGATATAACCGCTGACATCCCCTCGCACCAAGGGGGCGTAAACCTCGGCCTCCCCGGCCAGGATATTCAAGGCCTCTCTAATCTTGTCGGATGGTAGTACTTTCATAGCCTCACCCCCTACATAAACTCATCGGGATCATCAACCCGGTAGCGGCTGAGCGGAGGAATCGCCTCATCCTCCAGGCTTAACCCGGCTTGATAGGGACCGAAGAGTTGGTCTACGTCTTTGATCAATTTGCGGTTTAGAAGCATCAGGGGTATACCCACCGGGCATGCCCGTTCACATTCGCCGCATTCAATACACCGTCCGGCCACATGCATGGCCCGCACGATTTGGTACAGCAGGTTATTGACCGGATCAGTTGACCTGCCTACCCACTGCGGTTTGGTCTCGTCGAAGATACAGGTACGGCAGTTGCAGGCTACACAGGCGTTACGACAGGCATAGCACCTGATACACCTGCTGAACTCCTTAATGAAGAAATCATACCGTTCATCCGCCGACATGCTTTCGATCTTATCCACTTCCGTCAGGCGCTGATCCGCACCAGGTTTCTGAGCCTCACCCAGTATCTCATCATAGATCACCGGGTTGGGATACTGACAGTGCAGGCACTTGGCCGCTTTGTCAGCCGGTTTGGCCTTGCTAAGACCTGAAGCCGCCCGGATGAACTCGTTGGGGTCCTTCATGCCGGGACAGTTGATGCCGATGATATACAGCCGGTCACGGGTTATCACCCGGTCCTGAATCAACCTGACGATACCGCGGGAATCGCAGCCTTTGGCAAAGATCGCGATCTTATCGCTGTGGTCGCGGTAATCCGGCAGTAAGGCGGCTAAATCGTGAATACAGTACTCATCCACCACCAGCCGATCGACATCGGCGGCGTCTCTTACCACGGTAGGAGCGCTGACATAAGGCTCGCTGCCTTTCTCCCAACCCAGGACCATAGCCACGGTCCCGTCCTGTAAGAGTTTTTTCGCTATTTCTCTGGCTTTTGCTGTATTATCACTCATGCTCTTCCCTCAGCTTTCTGTTGGGACCAACCTTTTTTATTTCGTCTACCACGTGAGTCATGATGTCAGCGAACTTCTGACCCTCGGAGCCTGAAATCCAGGCCAACTGGTAGCGCTCGGGTTCAATCCCCAAATACTGCAGGAAACTCTTCATCAATGTGTGCCTCCGGCGGGAGAAATAATTGCCACTACCATAGTGGCAGTCACCGGGGTGTCACCCGGAAACCAGGACACCGTCTGCACCCATCATAAAGGCCCGCAAAACAAACTGGGGGTCTATCCTTCCGGAACAGGGCACTCTGATAATTCTTACATTGGAGGGATATTGCAGCCGGTTAAGCCCAGCCAGATCGCCCCCCGCATAAGAACACCAGTTGCAGGCAAAGGCCACAATCTTGGGCTCCCAGCCTTTACTTGTCTCTACAGACACAGTGCATCCACCTCCGATACTATTTGATCATTGGTAAAGCCATTCAGGTTCAGAGCACAGGGGCGACACGCTGCCACACAGGCACCGCAGCCCTGACACAATCCTTTGTTGACCGTTGCCACCTGGCGCTCCACCGTATGGCTATGGACTCTGGTTTTGAGCGGTTTCATGCTTATTGCTTGATAAGGACAAATCGGTATACAGAATTCACACCCGGTACACTTGGTCTCATCCACCTGGGCTATCATGGGTTCAGTCGCCAGTTTATCCTTGGAGAACAGGGCCGCCACTTTGACCGCCGCGGCACTGGCCTGAGCCACCGTGTCCGGAATATCCTTGGGTCCCTGGCATGAGCCCGCCAGGTATACCCCACCGGTAAAGGTTTCAACCGGCTGCAGTTTGGGATGAGCCTCCTGGAAGAATCCATCCTTGTCGATGGAGAATCCAACCAGTTTGGCCATATCTGCCGAGCCGGCTGCTGGAACCATGGCCGTAGCCAGGACCACCATATCGACTTCCACTTCAATCGGTTTACCTAGGAGAGTATCCTCACTTTTGACTACCAGCCGGTCACCGTGCGGGTAGATCTTGCTGACCCGGCCCCTGATGTACTGAGCCCCTGCGTTGACCGAACGCTGGTAGAATTCCTCGTAACCTTTCCCCGCCGTACGTACGTCCATGTAGAATACATAGGCATCGCTGTCGGGGATCTTTTCCACCACCTGCATGGCGTGCTTGGCAGTGTACATACAGCAGGCCCGTGAGCAGTAACTCCGGCCCTTGACATCATCACGAGAGCCAACACACTTGATGAAGGCTACCGCTTGGGGTATCTTCCCATCCGAGGGCCGTTTGATCTTGCCGCCAGTCGGCCCGGAGGCGTTTACCAATCTCTCAAAATGAAGCCCGCTTATAACATCAGGGTACTTGCCGTACCCATACTCCCCGTAAGCNNATAGCCGGTAGCCATAACAATGGCTCCTACGTCTTCGGTAATGAGCTTATCCTGGTCCTCGTAGTTAATGGCCCCGGTTGGGCAGAGCTTTTGACAGATCCCGCACTTGCCGGTCGTGAACTTGCGGCAGTTCTTGGCATCGATAATTGGCTTGTTGGGCACCGCCTGGGGGAAAGCTTTGTAGATCGCGTGGCGATCTCCCAACCCCAGGTCAAACTCGCTCTTCACCTTGGAGGGACACTTGGTTTCACATAGTCCGCACCCGGTACACTTATCGTAATCAACGTATTTGGCCTTCTCCTTGATAGTCACGGTAAAGTTACCGATGTATCCCGAGATCGCAACCNNCCACAGCAACCATCTTGGGGGTGCTAATTCAGGCCGAACAGTCCATAGTGGGGAAGGTCTTGTCTAGTTGGGCCATCTTCCCTCCTATGGTCGTCTCCCTCTCCACCAGGATCACCTGGTGACCGGTTTCCGCGATGTCAAGTGCGGTCTGCATCCCGGCAATTCCAGCTCCAATTACCAGAGCCTTTTTGGTTATGGGTATATATGAAACCTGCAGAGGTTTATTGCGCACCACTTTGCTGACCGCCATCCGCACCAGATCAATCGCCTTTTGAGTGGCGTCATCCTTGTCGGAATGAACCCAGGAAACATGTTCCCGGATATTAACCATCTCAAACTGGTATGGGTTTAACCCGGCTCCCGACATGGCCTTGCGGAAGGTGTTCTCGTGCATACGCGGCGAACAGGAT
>DCTH01000118.1:5398-5553 GCA_002329495.1 Syntrophothermus sp. UBA1445
GAACACATATATTTATAATTGGTAGCATATACGACACCGGGCATTTTCAAGGATGTTTCCGCCACTTTCGCCGCATCGACCACTGACCCGATGTTGGTGCCGCATTCACAAACAAAGACTCCTACTCGTTTCACGCCTTATTCCCCTCCTCTCCA
>DCTH01000074.1 GCA_002329495.1 Syntrophothermus sp. UBA1445
TTCCAGGGCCATCTCTTTTGCTCCGTCGTCCCGACGGTCGCAGTTGCCGACCACCGAGTGACCCTTGATCTTCAGATTGCGAGCCAGAGTTTTCCCGTCCTGATAATGGTCCCCGGTGTGTAGCAGGAGTGCAATTTTCGGGAGCGACTGGATCTCCTTTTGTATTCTGTCACAACGCCCATGGGTATCTCCCACCACTACAACCAGCACCGAATCCCCTCCTCTCGTTTACTCAAGACCGAAGGCCATCTCCCTCAACAATTCACCCACATAAAATACCAGATCACCGCTAAAAGGCCTAGATTGTTCGCAGCAGTCTGGATGCCTCCTGTAACGCCTTTCCCCGGTGGCTTATACGGTTTTTCACCTCCGGATCGAGCTCCGCAAAGGTCTGATTAAATCCGTCCGGTATAAAAAGAGGATCATATCCAAATCCTCCCTGGCCTCCGGGAGTGAAACCAATCTGACCTTCGCAGGTGCCCTCGGTCGTCTCAATTCGTCCACCCGGAAAGGCGATGGCAATTACGCAACGAAAGCGGGCGGTGCGTTCCGGAGCCGGGACTCCCTGTAGCATCTCCAGCAGTTTCCGGTTATTCCGCTCGTCATCTGAAGGCTCACCGGCAAAGCGGGCCGAATATACCCCGGGCCGTCCCCCGAGGACATCCACCTCCAGACCCGAATCATCAGCCAGGGTCACGCACCCCGTAAACCGAGCAATCTCGCGGGCTTTCTTGATAGCATTTTCCCGAAAGGTAAGGCCATCCTCCTCCACCTCCGGGGCCTCCGTGTATTCTTTCAAGGTTACAATATCCAGTTCCAATCCCTCGATTATCTGCAGCAATTCGCGTTTCTTTTTCTCGTTACGCGAGGCTATCACCAATCGTGTCGTCATTATCCAATTTCTCCTATTATATCCTTCTGGATGGCAATAAGTTCTTTAATCCCGGCAGCAGCCAGATCAAGAAGTTGGTCCATCTGTGGGCGGGAAAAAGGTTTCCCTTCCGCCGTGCCCTGAATCTCGACGAATTCTCCCTGTCCGGTCATGACAATATTCATATCCACTTCCGCCTGAGAGTCTTCCAGGTACTCCAGATCAAGGATAGCCTCCCCGTTAACAATACCTACACTGATGGCGGCCAGGTAGTCTTTAACCGGAAAACTCTCGATCAATCCGCGCTCCATTAACACCCTCATGGCCATACACATTGCAACGAAGGCACCGGTGATTGATGCGGTACGGGTACCTCCATCAGCCTGAATAACGTCGCAATCAATCCAGATGGTTCTTTCCCCCAGGGCCTCGAAGTCAACTACCGCCCGCAGAGCCCGTCCCACCAGCCGCTGGATTTCTGAGGTCCGACCGGTCACTTTCCCCCGGGCAGCTTCCCGCACATTCCGGGTCTCGGTCGAACGGGGCAACAGGCCGTATTCGGCAGTCACCCAACCCTTGCCCATTCCTTTCAGAAAAGGCGGTACCTTCTCGTCCACAGAAGCGGCGCAGATCACTCGGGTGTCCCCGGCTTCTATCAGAACTGAACCTTCAGCATATTTCAGGTAGTTGGGAGTTATCCTGATCGGTCTCATCTCATTAGGCTTTCTGCCGCTAATTCGCATTTATTTATCCCCCTTGTTGAATTCTGTATATAGATTGCCCCCCTGGGCATCTATTGCTACGATACATGGGAAATCAACGACCTCAAGCTTCATTATGGCCTCCGGTCCCAGGTCTGGATAGGCCACAATCTCCGCCTTGACTACTCTCCGGGATAAGTAAGCTCCCGCACCTCCTACCGCCGCCAGGTAAACAGCCTGATACTTCCGCATGGCTTCCCGTACTTCCGCAGACCGCTCCCCTTTACCGATCATTCCCTTAAGTCCAAGTTTTAAAAGATCCACGGTATACCCGTCCATGCGGCCGCTGGTAGTCGGGCCGCAGGATCCTATCGGGTGATCGCCAAAACCCGGACAGGGACCGGTATAATAGATGAGTTGTCCGGCGGGATCAAACGGCAGCGGTTTCCCGGTAGCGATCGTCTCCACCATTCGCTTATGAGCGGCATCCCGGGCGGTATATATGGTTCCCTGGACAGTCACAAAATCACCAGCTTTCAGCAGCCGGATGGTGTCCTCTGTCAGGGGTGGTATCAGTATTCTAGAATCCATTAAAGCCTCCATGTTTCTTTCCTGCCTAAAGTTCAACAGTACAGCGCCGGGTTGAATGGCAGCCGAGGTTAACGGCCACCGGTAGGCTGGCGATATGAGTCGGATGAACCTCCAGGTTAACCCCGAGAGCCGTAGTATTGCCTCCCAACCCCTGAGGTCCGATCCCGGTCCGGTTTATCAACTCCAGCAGCTTATGCTCCAACTCCGGGTGAGGGCCAGGTTTGCCCAGAGGTCTCATTAAGGCCTTTTTCGCCAGGTAGGGAGCCACTTCCAGATTGCCGCCGACCCCCACTCCCACTACCAGTGGAGGGCAGGGACTTCCTCCCGCCATCTCAATTGCCTCTATTACAAAGTCAATGATCCCCTGCTCACCGGCACCAGGTTTGAGCATAGCCACCCGACCCATGTTTTCGCTGCCAGCCCCTTTGGGGAAGACGGTCAACTGCATACCGTCACCAGGAACCAATTCCGTGTGGATGACGCAGGGGGTGTTGTCGCCGGTATTTTCCCGCCTGAAAGGGTGTCTTACCACTGAAGCCCGAAAGTGACCCTCCCGGTAACCCCGTCTGATGCCCTCATTGACAGCCTCCTCCAGACTCCCCTCGACATGTACCTCCTGCCCAAACGTTATGTTGACTACTACCAGGCCGGTATCCTGGCATAAGGCCAGGCCCTCCTGCCTGGCCAAATCCGCGTTTTCCAGCAAGACCTCCAGGATGTGTTTAGCCCGTGGGAGTTGCTCCTTGGCGTAGGCCTCCTGGAGAGCCTGGTAGATATCGGTCGGCAGCAAGGTGTTGGCCTCAATGGCTGCCTTCTTGACTGCTTCGGTAATATCCTTTGAATTAATAGTTCGCATGCCCTTCCCTTTCAAGGTTACGTAAATAGTCTCCCATCCTAGATATCCACGTTTTCGATCTCTCTCAAGTCATTCCCATAGAACCTGGATCCAACGTTAATAAACGAATCGATTGGCCCAGTTGCAAAGAACCTTGCACTTCCAGTGTCCCGGTTGGCATATCCCTGCAGATGGTCCAGGGTCTGTTTCAGCTCATTTACGGTCTCCACCGCCGGATCGATAATGTTTGGCTCTCCCCCGGTCACCTCTTCAATTACTGGTCGCAGGTAAGGGTAATGAGTACAGCCCAGAATGATGGTGTCCGCCTGGTTTTCCAGAGGCACTTGAAGATACGAAGAGATAAGCTTTCTAACCTCAGGATCCTCCATTCGACCCGCCTCCACCACCGGTACTAGTCCTGGGCAGGCAACTTCCCATACCATAGCATTCCCTTCGAGAGCCAGGATCTCTCGGCGGTAGGCTGAACTTCTTGCGGTCGCTTCGGTAGCCAACACTCCGATTCTCCGGTTGCGGCTGGCCCGTACTGCGGCCCGGACCCCGGGCTTGACCACACCAATAATAGGGACCGAATAGCGGTCACGCAAGAGATCAATGGATACCGAGGAACTGGTATTACACGCGGCTACAATGACTTTTGCCTGGTGTTCGGCCAGGAAGTCCATAAGCCGGCGGGCTAACCACATCAGCTCAGGAACGGGCTTATCTCCGTAGGGCAGGTGAGCGGTATCACCTATGTACAATATGTTCTCACCGGGAATCTGCTGCCGAATAAGCCGGGTCACAGTGAGTCCACCAATTCCGGAATCAAAAACCCCAATCGGTCGGTTATCAAACCGCAAGTGTAAAGCACCTCGCTCGTATCGTTATCCCTGAACACCAGCTTTGCTTCAGCACCCTTTAATAATTTATCACTTATGTTTCTTCGTATCTACCAAATAACGGTTAAGGGGATCTGTATTATTTTTATTGCTGAGGCAATATGTGAGATGATATTATGAATTTGTATGTTTTTGTGAAAATCTTAACGAGGGGAGGGAAGGGTGCCGGTATCTCAGATAGGGTACTTATTGCTTGGATATTTATTAATGGGGGATGGTTGTTGTGTCGGTACAAGGAGAAATAAATAAGGTACAAGAGGTTGTAGCCAACCCATCAGCGCTTGGCCTTTTAGGTTTAGCCATGGTCACTCTGGTAGCCTCGTCTCAAAAGCTCGGAATTACTGGGGGAGACGCTCATAGTGTCGCTCTGGTTCTGCCTTGGGCTATATTTCTAGGAGCTTTGGCCCAATTCGTAGCCGGAATTTACGATTTCAAACATAACAACACTTTCGGAGCCACTGCATTTTGCGGTTATGGTTTCTTCTGGTTTGGGGTAGCCATGACCTGGATGATCAACCTGGGGATGTTTGGTCAGGCAGCTGCTGCTACCGCTGATATACATCAGCTGGGATTTGCTTTTCTTGGCTACTTTATCTTTACCGTCTATATGACTGTAGGTGCCATGAGCACCCACAAGGTGTTATTTATGATCTTCTTCCTTATCGATTTGCTGTTCCTGGGACTCTTTATCAGTACTCTGGGAATTGGCGGGGAGTTTTGGCATATGCTCGCTGCCTGGTCCGAACTGGGAATCGCCATCCTATCTTTCTACGGCTCGGCCGCTGCGGTACTGAATACCCACTGCGGGACTCAAGTCTTGCCAGTAGGGAAACCTTTCGGGCCCTGGGCTCCCAAGGCGTAGGAAATTTAAAACCCATCAAACAAAGCGGACCCCTGGTCACCAAACAGCCAGGGGTCTAATCAATTTTGTTGCAGGACGCCAGGGCAACTGACCCATTGATCGAGGAGGAGGCTTCTCCCCGTCCTTTAAAAGCGGAAGACATTTCGGGAAACACCCTGAATAACGCCAATTATGGTCATTCACTCAGACCATAGTCAGCGGTCACCGGTTCGGCGGTACTGATGTATCCGCCAATTGAATCCACTTTTTCGCCTTCAACCATAAAGGAAACATTCTCCACCGTAGAAAACTGACTCAAGGTGTTGACAACTGAGTAGACTGCCAGGGCTTCAGCCTTGGATCCGGACACCTCAGTGATATGGGAACTGAAATCCACAATACAGGTACCATCAGGTGTAATATTGATATCCAGTAAGCGGGTCTCGGCAGGTATGGCTGATTTCAATCCTTCCGTACGGGGACCTTGTAGTAACTCTTCAATTGTAGCCCGGGCAATTCCAGCCACCTTGGTTATCTCTCTTTCCTCTACCGCCAGACCATCCCCTTCCTGACGGGCGAAATAGAGCTCTACCTTTATGGTCTCGGTCATTTCATGCAGCGTTGCCGGTTCCTGTATCAGGTCTTCAATCACGTCCTCCGGTGGCGGATCTATTGGTGTCTTAACTGCATCCTTCCATGATGCAATCTGGTCCTTGAAATCCAAAGGACCGCACCCGATTGCTCCCATCAACAGAACCAAAACCATTATCAACATCACATACCGGCGCAAAGAATACTCACCTCCATTCGTTGAATCGAAGAACCTTATTAAATGTACAGTTACGGCGAGCTCTTTATGCCACATTTATCCATTCCGGACCAAAAAAAAAGGAGCGCATACAATTATGCGCTCGCCATTATGAAGGAGGAGTTATTAAAGCAAACCTTTGGTCTGCTTTAAGTCTGTTTAACTGGAATAGGCTACCCTCTTTTCATAATCCATTATGTCAACCAAGTTAGATCGGTTAAGATCATCTACTACATAGAGTTTGCCTTTTCCGCAATCCGCCAGTTCTTTCAGATAATCCCGATTGGATTCCACTCCGATACATATAAACCTTACTTTTAATTCGGCAATCTTCTGCGCCGCTTCCAGGGCATCTCTTTTGGCATCAAAACTCCATAATGGAAAGTTTGGCATGCCATCGGTTATCAGAATCAGGACTGGATTATTGACCCGGGTTGACCTTATCACTTCGACGCTGGTTATAATCCCGTCTGCCAGAGGGGTTAATCCACCCGGTCTAACGTTTTTCAAACCACGCGACAGAATTTTTTGATTCTTGGTAAACGGCACTGCGAGACGAGCTTTCATCTCTTGAAATGTGACTACCGCTACCTTTTCTCGCCCGCTCAAGAGCAGGTGTTCGGCCAGGTAACAGGCTGCCTGCCTCTTCTCCCCGGCCATGCTGGCACTGGCATCTATTAACAGACAAACGTCCATGGGGATGTAATGTCGCTTCTCATAAAACTGCAGATCTTCTTTTTGTATTGTTAATCGGCTTTCATGTCTCAAGAGACTTGATTTTTTTGCCTGCATTAAGGTCTGAGGTATAGCTAAATGTCCCGACCAGGTATCATCGTTGTGTCTTTTTACTTTGTTGTAGTTTACGTATTCAATATTAGTGACTTTTTGGATATTCTCACCCAGTTTGTGAATCTTACCTGATTTCTTGGGTTTGCGTCTGATGTTTCGTCTGATTTCGGCTTCCAGTTCGCACTTATGATTGAGTATAAACTCTTTTAATTCCTTGCCATCCCGGGTTAAGAACGTTCCTAGGAGTGTTTTTTTGATAATGCCCAGTTCTTCGAATTGCTGCAGATTCTCTTCCAGATTGCCCCACTTGCGATGCTGTTGATCTTTGCTCATACGGTGGAATATATTCGGAGAATAGCTGGACAAGAACTCTTCCACTTCTTCAATACTGCCAAATCTGGCGGCAAGTCTCATTACAAGCTGGTTTCGATTTTCTCTGAGGGTCAGGGAACTAACGTTTTTCAACTGCTTCCAGGGAACCAGCACATAATCCGAAAAATTCGCTTCCTGTTCTTTTGCTCTGGTATGAATGATTTTGCGTACCTTGCCTAATTCAAGGCCGGCGTTTACGATTGCTTCTTCGACTGCTGCTGCGATAGGAAGGATTATGCCATATCTATCACTACCGACTTTGATAAGAACTCTTACATGATTTACAACCTGATCTTCTGGATCTAACGGTTCAAGTTGTCCCTGAAACAGATCATATACTAGACCTTTCCCCTCACAGGTTACCACTTGAATCCTAAGTGCGTGATCGACTGCGTTCTGTAGTGTGTCTTTTTCAATGTAGCTTGGATGGGGATCTTCTTGCTGCACGTATTCTTCAATGGCCCAGAATATCCGTTTGGCTACTTCTCGGGGATGAATGTTGCCCGGTTGATGAAAAACACAAAGATGAACCACCTGGCCGGGATCAATGAACTCCAGTAAACACTGTCCGGCATCACGGTTGGTCAGGATCTTAACCTGACCCTTACGTCCGGCGACTACCTGATGTACTTTCAGGCTTACCACCCCGGACTCACCCAGTCGAACCCCCTGCTCCTGCCCAAAGTAAATATTAAGATAGTTGCCCACCACACTGGAGGTATTAAATGCCTCTTTCCGGTCGACCTTCATGCTTTCACACCTGCCGCGTTGCATTGCTGCTTATTAAAAACTAGTTTTTCCGATTTGTTACTGCTTGGTGGAATAGGCCTTTACTTCGGGTTGACACCTGGGTTTAAAAATCGTTAGGGTTCAATGCCTTCTCAGTGGCAATGATCTCCTGGCGCCCCATGTCTTTCAGACGGCGCGCCCCTCCGTCAAAATACGCCTCCTCCCTTTCTTTGGTGGCCTTGCTGGGCCGTCTGTCTTTGATATTTAAGATGCTGTCCCGAGAGGATTTACTCTCCAGCCCGTTCATGATTTTAACCAGAGTATCACCGTCAACCCGGTGTTTAAGGGCCAGGGGCAACATTTCAATGACATCATTTATCATTATCTGTTTATGTTTCTTCAGAATGCTGTACAGAACCGCCCCTTGTTGGACAGCCTCTATGGCTCTGATGCTCTCCAGATTGTGCTTGATATAAACCCGAGCGATAAAGTTTCGGAGAAAATCAGGGAGTTCTGTAACCCTGTAGGTTTCGGCCATTTCCCGAACCCGTTGTCTGAACTCCTGGTTCTTGGCGGCAAACGAATTGGCATCAAAATCTTCCCGGCGGGCTCGGTCGCTGCCTTCTAACATCCTGACCACCACATCCACTGAACTGGGACGGCCCATATAGACGACCATATCAAATCGATCTGACAGCTGTCTTCTGACCTCTTCCAATGGCCCGGGATCCTCGTCAGGATTGGATGCCGCCCATACTGAGACCTGAATGGTGATTTCAACGGTGGGCAAACCCGCTTCTTCAATCTGCAGGCGACCCGGTTTATTACCCATCACATCCAATAGAATGTCGGTAATTTCGGGCGAGGTATCCGCCAGCCGGTTGATCTCATCAATAAAGATTATCCCCCGGTGTGCCTGGGGGATAATCCCGGGAAGCAGGGCCGCCTGGGGATTGTTGGTGTCAGTTATCTTGGCCAGGTCAATACTTCCTGCTACCGTACCGACTTTTGCTGAATGTGATATCTCGAGGAAAGGCATGTCAATCTCTTCCGTCCCCAATGCCTTTATCTCCTCACGTGACATATGCCGGTGCAATGGACAGTGCGGCCGATCTGGATCACAGTTGTATATACAGCCGGTTATGCGTGTTATTTTGGGCAGAAGTTCTCTGGCCGCTCTCATTATAGTGGTTTTACCGGTCCCTCTCAGACCCTCCGCATGCAGGTGTAAGGGTTCACCAGCTAAAGTTGAAATAATGGACATCTCAACCAGGTTAAAGAGCGGTTGATTTCCGTCATGTCTGGCCAAACCAAAATATGGTTTCATTCTGCCTCCCTCTGCGGTTCAAAGATTCCCGCTTAGAAATACATTCCGAACATAAAGATGAGACCCAGGAAAAGAGCTATTAAGAATAGAAATGGGAACCCGACCTTGAATATGTCCACCGTATATCCGAGCACGGTGTCCACATCATAAATGGTTATGATCTCGTCATCCTCCAAATCATCGAGTTCGAAATCGTCTCTCAGGTACTGGTTCTCGTACGGGTCAATGGCCGTTCCCCCGTATATACCGCTTCGTCANNNNAATCTTTGCTAATATTATAATAGCAGTCATTGTTAAATTTTTCACTATCCCCTCTGCTATTCGGTCGAAATCGAGGGATAGTTAGTTATTTCACAAAGGCAGTCCCTCTAATAAACACTATGCAATGGATTGATGCCTAAAAATCGGGGATTACGGCCCTGATTGCCATCAAATAGATCATTATTGCCGGGTGAACAAGCGAGGAATGATTTTTGTTTTTTTGGTTCCAATTGGTCGTTTTCGGCTGACAGCCTGTCGTTATTAAAGACCGAGCTTGTTTTTAAGTATGCGGGCGCGGGCCCGGCTCAGTATAATCTGTTTATCGAACTTATCAAGACTTATCAGATAGGAACCCTCGCCAAAAGGCAGGATTTCCTTGGCCCGATTAAGGTTAACTATGAAGGCCTGATGTACTCGAAAGAAACTGGTGCTATCCAGTCTGTTTTCCAGCTGATTCAAAGTGTATGAAGTGGCAAACTCGCCCTCATCGGTATAAACATAGACTTTCTTGTCCCGAGCCTCAGCATACACTATTTTTTCCTGGTTGAGCAAGATAATTCGGCCCCGCTCCTTAATTGGGAGTTTGGAGTAAATGATATCCTCCCGGCGCATGCTTCTTAGCAGGGCGTTAATGCGCTCCCGGAGCTTCTCCTCTACCCGGGCGGATATAAATTTCTCGTGAGCCAGGCGCTTGTTGGCCCTTTCTATGGTCTCTCTTATACGTCCGGGTTCAATCGGCTTATTNNGTCCGGGTTCAATCGGCTTGACGATATAGTCTAAAGCGCCGACATCAAATGCTTCTACTGCCTTTTCGGCGTGCAGGGTGACGAAAACGAACAGCGGGGGATTGGGCAACTCGCGTAGGCGGCGTGCGGTCTCCATCCCATCCAGTTCGGGCATGAATATATCGAGCAAGACCAGATCCGGTTTCTTCTCTTTGGCCAGCATCACGCCTTCGATTCCATTGCTGGCCTCACCGATAATCTTTACGTCCTCCATCTGCTCGATGATATAGCGGAGAACAATCCTTTCCCGTTCATCATCATCGATAATCAGTATTTTAATGGCCATATTGCCACCTCCAATGGGCCCTTACTTAACCAGCGGTGACATTACCTTGAACTCCTTGGTTCCCGCTTTCTTAAGCATATCAAAAACCACGGTTTCGGTGTTAGTGATCACCGCCCCCATTTCCCTCATCAGGGACAGCCCGTTCTCGTAGTTTAGGGTACGGCGGGAGCATACCGCATCGCAGGGTACCTGAACCTTATAACCAGATGCCAGCAGGTCGCGCACTGTCTGAAACACGCAGACGTGAGTCTCACTGCCCACCACTATAACCCGGCTGCGTCCAGTCTCCTTCACCTGGTCGGTCAGTTCCGGGCAGGCAGAATAGGTTATCTTCTCAATCAAACGGTTCCCTTTAAGTTGAGTGGCGATCTCCGGCACGGTTGGACCCAATCCCTTGGGATACTGTTCAGTAACTATTACCGGAATCTGAAACTGGTTGGCCAACTCCAGCAATATCAAGGTATTCCTTACCACCTGCTCACGATCGGGCATGGCCTTCATCAGCTTTTCCTGGATGTCTATTATTACCAACACGGATTTCTCCGGGTAAATGCAATACACGTAACCAAGCCTCCTTATATTCCAAAAATATCAGTCTTCTGCTATCTTATATATAGGCATTTAAAGGGTGCTGTATTTTGGGTATATCTATTCCCTCCCGGGGTTTCCTCCCTATCTTAATACGGCCAACCTCTCAAGGTTGCCAATCACCGGCCGTTACCTGGCTTTTTTAATAACCACATGGAGGTAAGAGAATGCGCTACGAGGGTACTGTCTATCGGCCCCCCAGTGAGGCCAACAGTTTGCTGATTCAGGCAACCATTGGTTGCCCTCATAATAAGTGTACTTTTTGTGATATGTACAAAGGGACCCGTTTCCGGTTGCGTCCGGTTAACGATATCAAAACTGACCTGTGGATGGCCCGCGACCATTATGGTCCCTGGGTAAAGTCCCTGTTTTTGCCTGATGGTAATACAATTATAATGAAAACCGACGATTTGGTACAGATATTTGAGTTCGCCCGGACGCTTTTTCCCCGGTTGGAGCGAATTACCGTCTATGGTGCCGCCCGGTTCGTCGATAAGAAGTCACCGGAGGATCTTAAGCGTCTCCGGGAAGCCGGATTAAACCGCATCCATATGGGGATGGAAACCGGTGACGATGTAACCCTGGAAAGGGTAAGAAAAGGGTCTACCTCAGAACAGATCATCCGGGCCGGAATCAAGGTGCGCGAAGCCGGAATCCAGCTGAGTGAGTACTATCTGGTTGGTATCGGGGGAAGGGAGAGGGCCCTGGAACATGCACGTGAGAGTGCCCGAGTACTCTCCGCTATCAGTCCGGAATTCATTCGTTTGCGGACCTTTGTCCCCTTGCCCAACACTCCGATTTACGAGGAATATCAGGATGGTCGTTTTCAACTGCTCAGTCCCCATCAGGCCCTGGAGGAAATCCGGAACTTCCTGCAGGATCTAAATGCCGATGGCAGTTGGGTGGTAAGCGACCATATCTCCAACTACTGGAACATAACCGGCCAGCTGCCTCACGACAAGGAAGCCATGCTAGCCGAAATCGATCGCGCCTTAACCATACCCGAGGATCATTTCCGGCCGGCGGACTTATATAATCTGTAGTTTCTATTAAGGTGGGGACGGGGCAAGTTGGGGACGGTTCTTTNNAAAGAACCGTCCCCTGTAAGTTATAGTTAGGATCCCGATCTTGATCAACTATTTCGGGGACATCTTACTGAATTATTCTGGTTCGCAAAGAATAATCCAGTAAGATGTCCCCGAATAAGTAAGGTGCCCTTGATTAGTTAAGGCGTCTCCAAAGAAGGTCCCCTGTCCGATTAAGTACTCATTAAAAGATCGCTTGGGCTGCCGCTGATGCTTTAGAAAGCCATAATAATTCCGCCTTTTCCTGCGNNCTTCCCATCTCGGCGATTATTATCCGGGCTGGGCTATAAATTCTTTCGATCTCCTTTTTGAGCTCTAATGCTTCTTCAAGGCAATCCATATGAGAAATCCCGATTATGCACTTCTCAACATCCCGGGTCATTTCTCCAATTAAGGCGGTCAGACGCCGCAATGCACGCCGGCGTCCCCGCAGTTTCTCCAGGACCTCTATCTTGCCTTCCACTCCTTGAAATATTGGCTTAATGTCCAGTATACTGCCCACCAGACCCTGAAACTTGGTCAGTCTCCCGCCCTTGATCACGTTTTCCAGAGTATCAAGTGTAAAAACAGTCTTGAGGTTGTCCCGGTAATCTACAAGCCGGTTGAATATCGTATCCAGAGACAATCCCTGCCTGGCCATTTCGGCAGCACGAATCGCCAAAACCCCTTCACCCAGAGAAGCGGAGAGCGAATCAATAATTCTTATTTTCTCGGTCTCCAGCATATCCCGGGCCAGAACAGCTGATTGATAAGTGCTGCTGAGTCCCGAAGATATACAGATACAGACGGCTTCCCCGGTTTCGTTCAAGGCCCGGCGAAAAACCTCCATAAAAGTATTCGGGTCAGGAGCCGCTGTTTTGGGCAACTCCTTGCAGCGGTACATCTTCTCTCGAAATTCCCGGGGACTCATTTCCACCCGGTCCAGATAACTCTCCCCGTCTTCGAAAGTAACTTTGAGAGGAACCATCTCAATCTGGTTTTCGACCAGTACCTC
This sequence comes from Syntrophothermus sp. UBA1445, assembly GCA_002329495.1. Lineage (GTDB taxonomy): Bacteria > Bacillota > Syntrophomonadia > Syntrophomonadales > DTU052 > DTU052. Next base: position 12,763 of record DCTH01000074.1, read on the forward strand.
CATCGGCAGGTCACACCCACTATCAGTGATAACCCTGATCATACAATACTCCTCCTAATCATTCAGCTTTCCGGGAGGGGTTAAAAAGACCTGGTTGTTCCTTTCTACCAGGAAGTTGCTCACCATCCAGAAGGCCGATCGGCCGAGGCGGGTATCGTTCTCCCATTTAAAGCTGAGATAAGGGGTATCCTCTTTAAACGTCAGCGGGATCTCCTCCTCAACCCTCATCTCCTGCTCATCATAAAAGACCAGCACTATTGCGCCCTCATCGATATAGGCATCTGTGGCCAAAAAGGGAACATCCTCGACTGCGACGGGGAAGGTTTCCTGGTTAAGACGAATGTAGAAGCCATCGTTGTTATCCCTCTCTAAATTCGTGGCGAAGAGTTTTACAATTGGTTTACGAAACATAAGGCGATCATCTGCGTACCATTTTCCATCATTCTTGATTCTTATCTCTTGCACCGACACTTAGACATGCCCCCTGAAAACTGTTGCTTTCTTTATCGTAGCAGAGATTAGGATAATTTTACAGGATATCCTTCTGTCATTGCAATTGCATCATGGGGACTGTCCCCATGATGCACGTGATGCACACGTATTTAGGGGACACCATACTAAATTATACTGGCGAGCTAGAATAATTTAGTATGGTGTCCCCCTAGATTGCATTGCAATTGACGCGGGGAGATGCATCATGGGGATTGTCCCTGTGATGCAAATTTGCCTGCCTCCGATCTCTGGCAGCTAGATTATACCGTATTCCTTACCCAGGGTCTCCAGGATATCCAGGGCCCGATCCAGATGATCCCTGGTATGTCCGGCCATCAGGCTGATTCTGATCCGGGAAAGCTTTTTGGATACTGCCGGGAATACAACGGGGTTCACATAGAGGTTCTCTTCGTGGCAGCGCCGGCAGATCTCTTTTACTTTGAGGTCATCTCCGATAATGATAGGAAATATTGCAGTCTCGGCATTGCCCAGGTCAAACCCCATGGTGGTTAGCCCCCTATGGAAGTACCTGATGTTTTCCCAGAGTTTTTCCCGGAGTTCCGTTTCTTCTTCGATCACCTTCAGGGCTTCCACCAGGGAACCGGCGGCCTGCGGGGTCATGGCGGTAGAAAAGATGTAGGAGCGGGAATAGAAGCGAATTAATTCTACCAGCGGTTTACTGGCAGCAATGAACCCTCCAACCCCTCCAAGAGCCTTCGACAAAGTCCCAGCGACAATGTCTACCTGCCCTTCAAGGTGGAAATGCTCCGGGGTCCCTCGGCCGTGTTCTCCGATTACCCCGGTAGCATGGGCTTCATCGACCATAACGTAAGCACCGTAATGGTGAGCAAGTTCCACAATCTGATCCAGTTTTGCGATATCCCCGTCCATTGAATAAACTCCGTCAACCACTACCAGCTTGGTACGATACTTGTCCTTACTGCGTTTAAGAACCCTCTCCAGCGACTCCATGTTATTGTGACTGAAGTATCGTATATTGGTGTTGATGCAGCCATCAACCAGTGAAGCATGGTCCAGCATGTCCAGAATGGCACAGTCCTCTTTCTGCAGCAAGGATATCAATGTTCCAGCGTTGGAACCAAAGCCCGAGGTATAGATAACTGCTGCTTCACACCCTTTGAACCGTGCTAATTCCTCTTCAAGCCGCACATGAATATCTAAGGTCCCTCCCAGAAGCGGCACACTG
>DCTH01000245.1:0-2713 GCA_002329495.1 Syntrophothermus sp. UBA1445
CGGGTGGTAATCGCGCGCGAACTGCTTAAAGCTTGAAGATAAGAATAGGAAGAGGAGGATGGATCCATGATCGAAAGGATTGAAAAGGTTGGGGTCCTGGGAGCAGGACTGATGGGTCACGGCATCGCTCAGCTCGCCGCCCAGGCTGGCTGCCAGGTGGTTCTGGTTGATGTCTCAGAAAAGGAACTGCAAAAGGGCTGGGCCAAGATTCAGAAACTCTGGAATAAGGACGTTGAGAAGGGTAAGCTGACTCCTGAACAGCTTGATGGACTGACCAAATTGATCAACACTTCTCTGGATATCAATGATTTCGCGGACTGTGATGTAGTGATTGAGGCCATTCCGGAAATCATGGAACTGAAGAAGGAAACCTTCACCAAACTGGACCAGATAGTAAAACCCGACGCCATTCTTGCCACCAACACCTCCCAACTCAGCATCACCGAAATCGCCACTGCTACCAACCGACCCGACAAGGTAATCGGGATGCACTTTTTCTACCCCGCGCAGGTTATGAGGCTTATCGAGATCCCCATGGGGGAACACACCTCACAGGGATGTGTTGACCTGATAGTTGATCTCAGCCGGAGGATGAAAAAAGAGACCTGCGTCTGCCGGGACACCCCGGGGTTTATCGTCAACCGTCTGCTGGCTGGTCTTATGGTGGAGGCTTCCCGGGNNCAAGGCCATGAAATTTGCACTCGGCCATCCGATGGGCCCCTTCCAGTTATTCGATTTCAGCGGCATTGACACCATGGTCCGGGTGGCTGATGGACTGCGGGCGGCTTTTGGAGACCGGTTCTGTATCGGTATCGGTACCCGTAACAAGGTTCGGGCCGGGGATTTTGGACAGAAGACCGGCCGCGGCTTTTATGAATACTGATGCGGGATGTTGACCGGTATCAGACTTTGATTGTAAGGGAGGTATATCTCCTATGGCAGGAATTATATCCTATGGAGCCTATATTCCTTTCAACCGCCTGGATCGCAGGTTGATCCGTGAGATGTACGGGAACCCGGTACCCAAAGGTGAAAAAGCGGTCGCCAATTTCGACGAGGACAGCCTGACTATGGCGGTGGCTGCCGCCCTGGACTGCGCCAGCGGTTTTCAGGGGGATGAAATCGACCGCTTGTATTTTGCCACCACCACACCCCCGCACCGCGAGAAACAGGCCGCAACTACCATCGCCGGCACCCTGGATATGAAGAGCCAGGCCNNCATGATTGCCGGGCTGGATGCCGCTGAGAAGGGTGAGAAAGTCATGGTGACCATCAGCGACAGCCGTCTGGGTGCAGCAGCAGGGCAGTTTGAGGCCTTGCTGGGGGATGGCGCCGCTGCTTTTATGCTGGGGAGCCAGAACGTGATTGCCGAAATAATTGGCTGTCAGAGCATTTCCGTTGATTTCTACGACAACTGGCGTTCAACCAGTGACCGCTTCGTGCGCAACTGGGAGGAGCGCTTCTGTCAGACCCAGGGATACAGCCGTTTTACGGTGGAAGCTGGGGCAGCCTTACTAAAGAAACTGGGGCTTAAACAATCTGACTTTTCCAAGGTGGTGATCTACGGACTTAAAGCCAACGATGGCCTGGGACTGGCCAGGAGGATGGGTTTTAGCGCCGAGCAGGTTCAAGACAGCCTTGTCGATAGAATTGGTAACACCGGAGCGGCCAGCGCGCCGATGGCATTGGTAGACGCATTGGAGCAGTCCTCTCCCGGAGACCGCATATTGATGATCACCTATGGTGATGGCGCTGATGCCATCGCTTTTCAGGTTACAGAAGCGATCTTGAAACTGCCTCCTCGCCGTGGAATCAAGGGTCACATTGACAGCAAGAAGAGCGACATGAACTACGGCAAATACCTGAGATGGCGGGAGCTGATTGAGGTGGAGCCGCAGAGAAGGCCGCCCCTGGTTCGTTCCTCACTCCCGGACCGGCCCCGCAATCTTAAAAAAATACTGGGCTTTTACGGCAGTCGGTGTTTGGCCTGTGGTACCCCCCAGTTTCCGGCGCAGCGGGTCTGCATTAACTGCCAGGCTCTGGACCAGATGGAGGACTACAGGTTCCTGGGGAAAACGGCCCGGTTGGCCACCTTCACCCTGGATTACCTGGCACCCTCACTCGATCCGCCAACCGTCATGGCGGTAGTGGATTATGAAGGCGGCGGGCGGTTTGTCTGCCTGATGACTGACTGCCTAGTGGAGCAACTGGCAGTAAATATGGAGGTAGAAATGTCCTTCCGCAAACTGTTTGAGGTCGAGGGGATTGGGACCTACTTCTGGAAAGCCGTGCCGAAAAGGTAGAAGGGGGGATGGTTAATGGCTAGAGGGATCAAGGATCAGGTGGCAGTTATCGGCATGGGATGTACCAAATTCGGTGAACGCTGGGACTGCAACCTGGAAGACTTAATGATTGAGGCCATCAAGGAATGCAGCGCGGATTCAGGTATCGAGCTGAAGGATATCGATGCTTTCTGGTTTGGAACCTTTTCCTCCAGTACCATCGGGGCCCTGCCTTTTTCCATGGGGTTGAAGACCCAGTACAAGCCGGTAACCCGGGTAGAGAACATGTGTGCCACCGGCAGCGACTGTTTCCGCAATGCCTGTTACGCTGTGGCCTCCGGGGCCTACGACGTGGTGATGGCCATCGGGGCCGAGAAGCTGAAGGACTGTGGGTACAGTGGGCTGGAAACTCCCATGGTCCATTCCGACCG
>DCTH01000245.1:2795-3058 GCA_002329495.1 Syntrophothermus sp. UBA1445
GGGCAAGATTGCCTGGAAGAACCATTTCAACGGGGCTTTGAATTCCAAAGCCCAGTACCGCGCTGAGGTCCCGCTGGAGGTCATACTCAAGTCACCGATGGTCGCCTATCCTCTGGGGATCTATGACTGCTCCGGGGTGGCGGACGGCGCAGCCTGCGCCATAATCTGCCGGGCGGAGGATGCTCATAAATATACCAAAAACCCCATGTATGTCAAGGGGATGTCTATCGCGGCGGGCCCGGGCTGGGGAGGGCGTCACCAGG
>DCTH01000019.1 GCA_002329495.1 Syntrophothermus sp. UBA1445
GAACAAACGCTGGTTCAATAGTTCAGCAAATACTCTGGTGCAATGTATTCTACATATAACGCCATATTCCTCCCGTGGAAGAATAGTTTCTTTTGCTACTTTTCAACCACCCGACTACAATTCATGATTAATCACACCACTGGGATATGTTACCCTTTATCTGCTCCTCGGTGAGGCCTGTTAGGGGGTCGATTTCCGAGCCAGCGGTTGCCATTCAGCAGATACGAGGCACGTGTTCGCCTTCCAACATTCCCAGTATCCGCCGGGCACCCAGTTCAGTTTCGATCAGCACCATTCGGACTGGTTCAGGAATCACGGAGCCGATAATGGCAGCCCTCTCCGTCTGAGGCAGACGGCGCAGGTCAGCCATTAGATCATGGGCCGACTCGGGTGAGGCGAAGATTACCATTTTACCCTCATTGGCCATATAAAGCGGGTCCATCCCCAGCATATCGCAGGCTCCTTGCACCACCGCCGACACCGGGATATCTGCTTCTTTGACCTGTATGCCCAGACTGGCCTGGACTGCAATCTCGTTCAGGACCGTAGCCAGTCCACCCCGGGTGGGATCGCGCATACATCTGATGGCATTACCGTACCTTTCAATAACCTCCCCCAACTGGTAAAGAGGGGCGCAGTCACTTAAGGCGGGAGTGTTGAAGCTAAGACCCTCTCTCTGCGCCAGAACCGCCAGACCGTGGTCACCAACCTGGCCGGTTACGATGACCTTATCCCCCGGCTTAATCCGGGCCGGCTGGTAGTCTATTCCCTCAGGAATCAGCCCAATCCCGGTGGTATTGATAAACACCCCGTCGGCTTTGCCCTTTTCCACCACTTTGGTATCACCGGTAACCACCTTTACTCCGGCGGCCCGGGCGGTTTGGGCCATAGACTGGGCGATTTGCCGGAGGTCGGAAATGGGCAGTCCTTCCTCAATTATGAAGGCTGTGGAGAGGTATAGAGGTCGGGCCCCACAGGCTACCAGGTCGTTAACCGTTCCACAGATGGAGAGCTTGCCGATATCCCCTCCGGGAAAGAATAGCGGAGTGATGACAAAGGAATCAGTGGACATCGCCAGCCGGCCGGCTTTTATATCGAATATGGCTCCATCCAGCATGCTTTCCATAATCTCATTGTTCCAGGCGGTCTTAAATATTTCATCGATTAATCGCTGACTCATCAACCCACCACTGCCATGCGCCATTAGCACGCGGTCAATCTTCATATGATTCCTTCCTTCCCTGGTGTATAACGGTAATATGCGGCACAGGAGCCTTCCTGGGAAACCATACAGGGCCCCACTGGCTGCAAAGGGGTGCAGGCCCGTCCAAAAAGCGCGCAATCGGTAGGAAGGATCTTGCCGGTCAGGACCCCTCCGCAGGCACAACCCTTAATGGGGATCTCCTCCAGTTCCGGTACGTCAAATCTCCGGCGGGCATCCATAGCAGAATACTCCGGGCGCAACTGTAGCCCGCTATCCGGGATCATGCCCAGTCCACGCCATCGTGCCGGAACTGGCTCAAACACCCGGTCAATGGTATTGAGTGCGGCCTGGTTGCCGTTAGCCTTAACTACCCGCCGGTACTGAATCTCTGCCCTGGCTTGAGACCTCTGCAGCTGGTTGAGCAGCATAAATATCCCCTCCAGGATATCCACCGTTTCAAATCCGGTGACAACACAGGGCTTCCCGTATTTTTCGGCCAGTTCCTCAAAGGGCTTTAACCCGGTTACTGCGGTTACATGGCCAGGGCAGATCAGCCCGTCGACCTGGATTTCCGGGTCAGAAAAGATGATTTCCAGGGCCGGAGGAACCAGTTTATGCAGGGAAAATACCGAAAAGTTCGCCAGGCCTTGTTCGCGGGCCTCCTCCAGGGTAGCTGCCACTGCCGGGGTGGTGGTCTCAAAGCCGATGCCCAAAAATACCACTTCCCGGTCCGGGTTCTCCCGGGCCACCCTCAGGGCATCCAGCGGCGAGTACACAATGCGGATGTCAGCACCCCGGCTGCGTTCCTCCTGCAGGTTGCTCCGGGTACCCGGCACCCGCATCATGTCACCAAAGGTTAAAAGAATAATGTCTTTTAGCCGCACCATCTCGATAACCGCGTCAATGTCCCCCTGGCTGGTCACACATACCGGACAGCCCGGCCCGGACAGCAGTTTAATGTTGGGGGGCAGCAGTCCCCGGATGCCGCTGCGGGCGATGGCCATGGTGTGAGTACCGCAGACCTCCATCAGGGAGATGTTCCGGGTTACGGATCTAATCGCATTCGCNNGTAACGCCTGACTATAATTCAGCATAGCGAAGCACCTCCAGCAGGTACTGCATGGTCTCCTGGGCGGCACTCTCGTCCATGATCTCCATGGCAAAACCTGCATGGATTAAGACATACTGACCCGTTTTAACATCCGGGGTCAGGCGTACACTTATCTCGGTCTGGTTGCCGTTTACATCCACAACTGCCCGATAGTTTTCCTTCAGTTCAATAACCTTACCTGGCACCCCAAGACACATTACTTGCTCACCTCACTGGCGATAACAGCCTGCCCCAGTGATAGGCCACCATCACCCGGCGGCACCTTCTGGTGATGATAGACCGTGAATCCCTGGTTTAACAGCTGTTCTATCAGATTCATTAACAGTATCTGGTTATGGAAAACTCCCCCGCTCAGAACTACTCTATTCAAGCCGGTTTCATCCCTGATATTGAGTAAGGCAGCGGTGAACATCCTGACCAGGGTCAGGTGAAATCTCATCGCTATACTCTCTATTCGGCCTGACTTTTCAATGTCCGCTGCCAGTTCACGCCACATGGGCAAAACATCCATCACCCAGCAGTTCCCCTGCTTCTCCACCACAAATCCGTAACTACCTCTTTCTTTTGGATCAGCACGGGCCTCCAGTTCAATGGCTGCCTGCCCCTCGTACCGATTGATCCCGCAAACCCCCAGGGCGGCTCCAACCGCGTCAAACAGGCGACCGCAGGAGGAGGTAAGGGGCTCGCGGTTACCGGGTCCGATCCGTTTGACCAGCATGGCCATTTCCTGCGGGTTTAAGTCAACCAGGAGGCGTTCAGCCCAGTTAAGACCCGCTTCACCCAGGGCAGAGCAAAGATAAACCAGGGCCATCCGATATGGTCTCCGGGCGGAAAGGTCACCCCCGGGCAAGGGCAGGTATTTTAGGTGACCCACCCGGTGAAACTGTTGATAGTCACCCCGCAGGATCTCGCCTCCCCACACGTTGCCATCAGTTCCCAGGCCCGACCCATCGCAGATCAAACCCAGGACCTCACCCTCTAGACCGTTTTCCGCCATGACGGAGGTCATAT
>DCTH01000198.1 GCA_002329495.1 Syntrophothermus sp. UBA1445
AGTTGGTATTTGGCAGGGAAGATCGGGTCGCGAGCTTTGTACTTTTTGACGGGGAAGATCCGCCGGGCTTCCTGGAAGTGTTCTCCGTACCACCAGGTAAAGCTGTTGGTTATGCCTATGGCAGTAGGCCGACCGGACACCGTATGGATTATACAGGGTTTACCGTTGATTTTCCCCATATACAAGGCGACATGACTTATATAGCGATTGCCCTTGGAATCCTTGTTCCAGAATAAAAATATGTCTCCGACCCACAAGTTGTTTACCCCGACCAGCTCATATTTGTTGGTACTGCCGGGCTGTTTTCGGGAGTAAACCCCGGACACCTTGCGTCCTACCTGATCATACTTCTTGGCCATGGTGGTTATATCGAACCCAAAGTCTTTATAGATCAGGGAGACGAAGTTGGAGCAGTCAATCCTGCCGTCTTTGGCGTANNTCCGTAGACCATGTAACCGTTTTCCATGTACCAAATGGCTCTTTTGATCAGCTTTTGGCCCAGGGTGCCGCGGTAATTGGCCCAGAACCCGTCGACTATCGGTTGTTCATGCTTCTTGTAGGCCGCCATGTTGGCTTTGTATGTTGCAATGTATTGGCTGGTGGTAGTGGCTGCAACCTGGGGTGCAACTATCGCGCCTAACCCTACCAGTATGGTCAGGCTCAAAACAACTGCGATTATTTTACGACGCATGCAAGACCTCCCTTGAAAAAACATTATCTTCTTTATTTGGTTTTTATCTTCCCACCTTTCCTTTTGTGTACATTAATGGCTTCGACCCTCTTCTTTGGTCTCCCTTTAGGTAAATGGTGGCAAGGTGCCAGGGATCAAGCATTCTTGGGACTTGAGTGAATCATGGGGGCAAGGTGGGGACGGTTNNGAACCGTCCCCACCTTGCCCCGTCCCCTAAAAAAAAAGGGCCGTCCCCCGTAATACTGCCGGGGGCGGCCCTTTTATCGAGTTATTCTCTTAATTCGTTATCCCTGGTAGCCCAGTTTACGTGACAGGCGGAGGGCGACGTCCTTAACGAGTGGTATCAGCTCGCTGTTGATGTAGGAGGGCGTCATCCTCATCCCCGGGCCAGATACACTTATCGCTGCGACCACCTTGCCATCGTGAGTCTTAATGGGGGCAGCTACACACCTGACCTCCTCGTCGCGCTCTCCCAGGTCCATGGCATACCCTTCGCGGGCGACTCTGGCCAGTTCCTTGGCCAGCATCCGGGGATCAGTAATGGTATCCTTGGTGAACTTCTCCAATTCAGTGGTGGCCAGGTAGTGGGATAATTCGTCCTCACTCAAAGCCGCCAAAAGCACCTTCCCCGACCCGGTACAGTGCGCCGGACCCCGGTTGCCGACCCGGGCAAACATCTTTACGATGACGATGTTATTTGATTCCATCTGGTCAATGTAGACCACTTGGTATTTATCGAGAACCGCCAGGTTTACGGTCTCATTGCACTGGTCCAGCAGTTCCCGCATGAAAGGGGCCGCCATCGCCTTGATATCCGTCGAGTACGCGGCGGCGTTCCCGATATAAAACAGCTTGAGCGAAAGCTTGTAGCGGCTGTCATCGTCCTGATCGACGAAGCCTCGCACCAGCAGGGTGTTCAACAGCCGATGGGTTGTACTCGGCTTTAAGCCTACTTTCTCGGCCAGGTCCCCCAGGTGCATGGGCGAACCATAATCAGCCAGGGTCTCAATTATCTTAAGCACTCTTTCGACCGATTGAACTGTCTTCGACTCATCGCCAGCTGTAACCTGCTGGTTTATATTAGCTGTATTTTGAGAACTCATCATACTCCCCAATCAATACCTTTTTTGGTTATATTATTGTAGCGCATTCCGGACACTTAATCAAAGTGTCAACCGAAATCATGCAAACTACAGGGTTGCCAGGTACTCGTTGATGGCCCGGGCCGCCTTTTTGCCGGCTCCCATGGCCAGGATTACCGTGGCCGCACCGGTGACAATGTCCCCGCCGGCAAAGACCCCGGGTTTGGAGGTCTTTCCGGTAGCCTCGTCAGCTACAATATTGCCTTTGCGGTTGATCTCCATATCCGGAGTGGTCTCGGGCACCAGAGGGTTGGGGCCCTGCCCGATGGCCATGACTATAGTGTCAACTTCCATAAAGAACTCCGAGCCCTTGATGGCAACCGGGCGGCGGCGACCACTCTCGTCCGGCTCACCCAATTCGTACCGCAGGCAGGTCATGCCGCGAACCCGGCCCTCTTCGTCAGCCAGTATCTCGATCGGGCTGGTGAGCAGGTGGAATTTGACTCCTTCTTCATGGGCGTGTTCGATTTCCTCGTTCCTGGCCGGCATCTCTTTTTCAGAACGCCGGTAAACGATGTAGGACTCCTCAGCACCGAGCCGCAAGGCGGTCCGGGCCGCGTCCATAGCCACGTTGCCGGCACCGATAACCGCTACCTTCTTACCGGTGGTTATCGGGGTAATATACTCCGGAAAACGGTAAGCCTTCATCAGGTTGGAGCGGGTCAGGAATTCGTTGGCCGAATAGACCCCATTGTAGTTTTCACCCGGGATATCCATGAAATACGGCAGTCCGGCTCCGGTGCCGATGAAAACGGCATCAAACCCTGACTCCAGGAGTTCATCCACGGTGGAAACCTTTCCGATTACCATATTGGTGCGGATCTTGACGCCCATCTTCTCGATCCCGGCAATTTCACGTTTAACAATGCCTTCTTTAGGCAGTCTGAATTCCGGGATCCCATATACCAGAACCCCGCCGGGGGTATGCAGTGCTTCAAATACGGTTACGTCATGGCCCATCATGCAGAGATCAGCCGCGGCGGTCAATCCGGCGGGCCCTGACCCCACAATGGCTACCTTCTTCCCGGTCGGTGGGGCGGGTGTCTGGGCTTTGCCGTCGCCATGGGCCATTTCATAGTCGGCTACAAACCGTTCCAGACGGCCAATGCCCACCGGCTCATTCTTTTTGCCCACCAGGCAGTATTTTTCACACTGGGCTTCCTGAGGGCAGACCCGGCCGCATATAGCCGGCAGGTTGTTCTTTTCCTTGATTTTGGCGATGGCTCCCGCGAAATCACGTTCCTTAATACGAGATATAAATGCCGGAATATCAACCTCTACCGGGCATCCCTGACGACAGGGGGATTTTTTGCAATTCATGCATCTCAGGGCTTCAGTGACGGCATCTTCCTCGGTATAACCCAGGGCCACCTCGGAAAAGTTCTTGATGCGAACCTGGGGGTCTTGAGTTGGCATTGGTTGCTTATGGGGTTGTTTGTTGAGTTTGGTTTTGTTATCTACTTCTGACATCCGCAGCCACCTCCATGAGCGTGATGATGATCGGCAATTTTCTCCTGGGTCAGGAACATCTTGGCTCTCTGCTGCGCCAGGGCCCAGTCGACCTCGTGACCGTCGAATTCGGGACCATCCACACAGGCAAATTTGGTCTCCCCGCCTACTGCTACTCTGCAGGCCCCGCACATGCCGGTTCCGTCTACCATTATGGGATTCAGACTAACAACAGTCTTAACCCCAAACTCCCGGGTGACTTCTGAAACCGCTTTCATCATAACAAGAGGGCCGATGGCAATTACTCTGGCATAAGTATCCTGGCTGAGGAGTTTACGCAGGGCATCGGTAACGAATCCCTTTTCACCGTAGGAACCATCATCAGTCATCACCACCAGCTGGTTACTGACCTGACGCATTTCTTCCTCCAGTATAAGGAGATCCTGGTTGCGGGCTCCGATGATAGAAACCACATGGTTGCCCGCTTCATAAAGGGCTCTGGTGATGGGGTATACCGGGGCCACTCCGACGCCGCCTCCTACACAAATCACCTTGCCGAAGTTCTCGATTTCGGAATGCTTGCCCAAGGGGCCGACAAAATCGAGTATGGA
>DCTH01000072.1:0-3755 GCA_002329495.1 Syntrophothermus sp. UBA1445
TTGTTATTCACACAAGCTGCTAGTCTACTGAAGCTTGCTCTGGGCAGAATAGGATTCCATCATTTTCTGCAGCATGGTCAAAGCTTCGGATCTGGTTAACAATTGAGCGGGACGAAAACTGCCATCCGGATAACCCACTACAATGCCGCGCTCGCAGGCCTGCGCGATTCCGGCAGCCGCCCAGAGGGGCAACTTGTCTTGGAAGCAACATGGTTGGGCATCGTCGCCCGGAAAGATTCTACCGATCAAAGAAACCGCCTCGGCCCGAGTAATAGGCTGATTGGGTTCCAGTCTACCTCCGGGGTAACCCGTAATTATCCCAGCTTCGATCAGCAACCGTACCCGGGCGTCATTCTCTATCGGGCTTGAATCCAGGTCAATAAGGGCCTCGTATCTTGATTCTGATAAATCATCGATAACCAGGGGGCATGAGGCGAATGGCAGGGTAACATCCGTTAGCCACTTAAAGAATTCGTAACGGCTCACACTGCCTTGAGGCTCAGCTGTGATTTTCTCCATTGATTCCACCAACGGGGAAAGTCTGATGGTACTAAACCCTTCACGGTTAAAGATGAAGTCAAACCACAAAGCGTTCCCATCCTCATTTATATTGCCAACTTCAACGGTCAAAGATCGTGGGGTTGCAGCCACGAACTTTATACCGGGACCGTCAGCGCTGTCAGCAATCCTGTTAATCCTGTCCGCCGCGGTCCTGGGCCACACCACGTAATTGCCGTAACTTTCCGGTGTCGGTACCGACATGTAGCAGGTACCGGGCGGAAGGGTGATTTTAATCCTGGCCCCCGGCTGAATTTGACTTTCATAACCCGGTTTGGTGGTTACATGCAGGGTGCCCAAGGCCCGGTCCTCACCGGGATGTACGGCGGGCACCTCCTCCACCGTATAAGTAGTAACCCCTTCCCCAGGCAACTCGCGTCCATCTGGAGACACTCCCACGATCGAGATCGTGATATCAGCTTCGCCTCTGGCGGTGGCAGGTAATACCAAGAGCCACACCGCCAGTAACGCGAATAACCAGCAGCCTTTAAATCTTAACGAGCTCATCCCGGTCCTCCCTTTTGCGTCGATCTCCAAAATATACTGATACTGGTTCGTTATCTGGTCTCATGGTTCCTGCTGCCACCACCGCCATAAATGAAGAGCGGGACTGTTTATCCTTTCGATGACTGTTTTAAGATAATCATTGAAAAGGAATTCCGCCGTTTTTTTATTCCCCGACGGGAGCATGTGGATTATATCGGAGAAGTGCTGGCTTCCGACCTTCCAGGTGTAATCAACACAGATTGCATTGGAGGGCAGATGCATTTTAATAAGGGCTGTCTTTTCCGAATACAGTGATTGGTCAGCCAGGTTGTAGCGGGAGTAAAGGGCATAGTTTCGTGGGGGCAAGAATAGTATCACCCTGGTATCAGGGTACCGCTTGAACAGTGAAGCGATTTTCAAATAGGCTCGCCACTGCTCATTCTCCTGGCTGTAGTTGTAGTCTCCCAGCTTGACGGGGAATCCCTCGAGGTGGTCCCAGTTCTTTTGGTCCCAACGGGTGTACATGTGCTCACCAAACGTGATCTTTGCCGGTTGGTCCCGCTCTATAGACTCTGGGTCGTGCAGTTTGGAGAGAGTAGCGTATGAACATTTCTGGGCGTCAAACCAGGCAACATTCAGGTCGTAGATGACATAGTCCGGGCCGGATGGCATGACAAACCTGAGGATCTCGTAGGTGTCGGTGAACGAGCATCCCGAAAGACTCAAATCGTAAACATGAGTGTTCTTAAGGCCTTTTCGTTCGAGGATGCCGGCAAAGTATGAAGGGATGGTGTCTTGGTCGTACCTGGCTGCACTGCTGTAAACCACCGAGTCCCCAACAAACAAGACGGTCTGGGCTTGATCCCGGCTGATCACCTGTTTTATCCTGCTGATCTCCTTGAGATCGACTGAATGCAAACGGGTGATGGTTTTTGCTTCTGACTGTAAGGGCCAACTGAAAATGAAGATTAACAGTGTAAGGAGGGAAATTACCTGGCGAATGGTTTCATTCTCCTTGGATATTAATATTTTCCTAACAATTCGTCCTGGGGGCGGTTTTTCCTGCTGGTCAATTGATATCTTATAAGCAGCGGCGATATTTTGGGTCAATCGAACCGCACTCAGTTCCAGGTTTGACTGACCCCAAGAGTGTAATTTCCGAAAAAAATACCAGTGTTGTCTTACCCTACAGTTCTTTGCACCCGGTCACCGGTTTACAGTGAGCTCACCAGTTCTGAGATACCCCGGGCCCTCAGCCGTTTTAATGGACCGGACACTGAAACCACCGTTATGATCACAGTACAAATAAATATCAGGATTATCTGGGTCAGTGGAAATCTCCAGATGATGTGATAGGGGGCCAGCAATCCGGTAACCAGGGCCCTCTGCAGCATGATCCCCAGGATACACCCGGTGAGGCAGCCAGTCAGGCTGTATACGGCAGCTTCCGTCAAAACCATTCTCTCCAGCTGGGTCCCTGCCATACCGACGGCCCGCATAACTCCCAGATACCTGGTTTTGGCGGCAACGCTGGTATTCATGGTGTTGATTATATTCAGAACGCTGATCAAAACTATTACCGCAATAAAGCCGTATACGAACACCGCCATGGTGAAGAAGGTCTGGTCTACCTCGGCGTTTTGCTGGCGTTCGTCATGAACGGTTATATGTTTCCCCGCCAGGTCTTTTATGGCTGAAACTGCCTGTTCCTGGTTACGCCCTGCCAGTTGAATGTTCACGGCTTTAAAGGAGGATTCGCCGGTCAACTCGGTAAACAGTTGCTCGGTGGTGATAAAGGTTGTTAAGGTAGGCTGCCCGCTGCGGAAGGGTACGGTCCGCAGTATTCCCATCACCCGCAATTCCCTTCTTCCCGCGGGGGTATCAACATAAACCCGGTCCCCCAACTGCCAGTTCACGGTTTCAGTCGAGATATTGTTGCGGATGTGGCGAGCGGCCACGATGACCCCGTTTTGGTCATTGATTTTATCCTGGTCCAGGGTTCCGGCAATCAGATCCATCTTCGACCAGTGGAACTGATTCCTTTCGTAGGATATCAGCCATGATTTTTCGGGGGGTATGAACAAGCCATTATCGGCCACCTCAACGCCTTTCACGGTCTCCTTATAGGTATCGGTCAGCCTGCTTGCATCGAAGGTGGCGTCGACGTAGGCAAACATCCGGCCGTAGACTCTTTTGACTCCTTCAATAGCTGACAATCTGGCATATATCTCGTCCTCGATGCCCTGGTCCGAGGTTAGAGAGATGTCCGGTGTATAGGGTTTGGTGGTTCTAAGGGAGGTATGCATGAAATCTACGAACACCTGGAAGCCCATAAACATGATGATGCTGACAGCGATTGAACTGGCCATAAGGACCAGGGTTCTCTTTTTCATCACGGCATTGCTTATTCCCAGGGCCATCTCCACCCGCAGGAACCGCGTAAGCAGTCCCCGTTTATGTTTAGCTTTGCTGGCTATCTCACCCGCCCCGGTCACCGCATTCACCGGGGAAACCTGCGCTGCCTTGCGGGCTGGTAACAGCGAGGCGGCAAAAACCGTGAGCAGGCCAATGGCGATGCCGGCAACTATCCCGGGGACACTGACCGTAAACAAAGGAAGGCCCTGGAAGAGGTTGCTGTTATAGAACTTCAAGATTGCCGAACAGGCAAAGGTCACCAGCATGCCGGCCAGAACCCCCACGGGTATAGCCTT
>DCTH01000072.1:3809-4915 GCA_002329495.1 Syntrophothermus sp. UBA1445
CCCGAACTGCCGCACCCTTTCCATCACTGATATGTTGAAGGTGTTGTAGATCATGAGCACCCCGGAGATCAGCACCAGTACAAACAGCACGGCACCAGTGGCGTATAACGAGATAGCATGGTTGCTCCGGCTTTGGCCGGTAACCGCCAGCAGGCGTTCATTACGCTGAATTCGGTCATCGGCCAGATTTAAGGTATTTTTTATCTGTTTCTCCGCCTCCAGAACCCTTACTCCCTCTTTAAAAAGAACCGCGTAATAGACATTGGCACCCGGCTTTATAACTGCTCCCTGGTCGATTGACAGGAAAACGCCAGGCAGTGCCCGCGCCTTCATGTGGCCCAGGTCATGGTATATTCCGCTGACCGTGAATCCTCGCGGGACCCCATCCACCGTAATCTCCACGGTATCGTTTACCTTCAGGTTAAGCTGCCGACTCTCGGCTGCCCACTGTTCCAGCATTACTTCATGGGGAGATACCGGGTAGCGACCGGTCATGACCTTTACATTAAGGTTGTCGGCAAAATTCTCATCCAAAGCCCCCAACCGGCATTCCGTCCCGTTTATACTGCCCTTGCCAAGATCCATCCACCTCCCTACCTCGGCCACATCGATACGGCTGCTGATAGCGTCCATTTCTGGCGTAGACGGATTCTTGAGCAAGAGGTGATAGTTGCCCTCGTCATGGAGCACCTGGACCTTTTCAAACCGCAGAAACACATCGAGCATGGAGAAGATTCCAGTGATCAGGGCCACCGATATGGCGACGCTTACCATCACCAATCGGGTCTTCTTTTGGTGCTGGGCCAGGTATTTGGGTACCAGTGACAGGTAGTTGTTCATCTGTGCACCCCTCCCAGGTCAGTTACCACCCCATCCTCCACATTCAGTACCCGGTCGGCCACCGATGCGTAGGCGTGGTTGTGGGTAATCATGATCACCGTCTGCTTGTACCGGGCCGACGACAGTTTCAGGAGGTTGATAACATCCCGGCTGTTACGGGTATCCAGATTCCCGGTGGGTTCATCCGCCAGGATCAGAATGGGGTCATTGATCAGCGCCCGGGCAATGGCCACGCGCTGCTGCTGTCCACCGGAAAGCTCGTTGGG
>DCTH01000144.1 GCA_002329495.1 Syntrophothermus sp. UBA1445
AACCGGCAACATCTTTCTCGTCGAGGATCCGTATCGAGCCCGACCCCCGCGCTGCAACTGCCTGTATGTGGAGGATGACCTGCGGGTCCTGATTGACTCGAGCAGCGGACCGGAGATCGTTGATGTTGTAGGTCCTCGGGGAGTTGACCTGTTGCTTACCACTCATTTTCATGAGGATCACGTTCTTAACCACCGTTCCTTTCCCGGGGCCCAGATATGGGTCCACCGCCTTGATGCGCCGGGAGTAAGGTCACAGCGCAAGTATTTGGAACTGTTGGCTTTTATGAAATTTAATCAGGAAAAATTGGGCCGGNNGGGAGTTTGAAGATGGACAGATATTTGATACCGGGCAAACCCGGATTCAGGTGGTGCATCTGCCCGGGCACTCGGCAGGACACTGTGGATTCTACTTTCCCCAGCACGATATCCTGTATTCGGCGGATATCGATCTGTCGCGCGGGGGGCCCTGGTATGGGGGCGCCAGCAGCGATATTGATGAGTTTATCGATTCCATTCGCCGAGTCAAGGATATGCAGCCCTCAACGATAATCTCCTCGCACCTGGGAATAATCAGAGACCGGATTCCGGAAAGGCTGGATCGCTACCTGGATCAGATCTATCTGAAGGAGGAGCGCCTCCTTAAGGCTCTGAAGACCCCGCAGACATTGGATGACATGGTGAATAACCACCTGTTCCATCAAAAGGCTCCGCAGCAATTGAAAGATATCTTCGACTTTTTTGAGAAGGCGTGGATCTCAGTGCATCTGGAACGGCTGGAGCGGCTATCCCTGGTTAAAAGAGAAGAACAGTTTTATTACTGCACATAATGGGTTGAGGGTCTCAAGATCTCAGGGCATTTGGCTGCTTCTTTTCGCATGCTGACCCTGCGGTCAGCAACGGATATCAACCGCATGTATCTTGACTAAACCGGGATTTGTATGGTACCGTTAAATCAAATTTTATGTCCATTTCACGCATCCCCTGAGGACCTGTAAAAGAAAGTCAATTTGTTATCATTAATATTTCGAATTATGTACTAAGGTTTGATGAAGGGGAAACCCTTCATTAATTTTTAATGCCGAATCGTCACTGATTTGGCAAACTGCTGTTGTTATTTGTTGCACCTCTCCATAAGCATGGTTGACAATTGAATACTGACCTTGAGTCATGATCGCTGAATCCCTGGAGTCAGGGAGCGGGGGACCCAACAATCGGGGTGAATCCGGACTAATCCGGTAGGGCTATTCCCTTTGGGCCCGAATCCGTCAGCTAACCTCGTAAGCGTTGAAAGGGAGACCGGAGTCACAGCATTAATGTAACCAAAGGTTCTTCTTTGGTTATTTTTGATCTCATTGGCTGATGACAGGCCGGATGATGGGATCATCTTGACACCGGGCCTTTTCGAATGTGACATTCCTGATCTAAGAAACAGTGTGAAGTAAAGGAGTGAAGAACATGCGAGAAAGATGGGTTTTAGATGATACCAGGCAAAAGGCATTAATCAGAGCCCAAGAATTAAGCCTGGATGCGTTAGCCTTCATTAAGGCAGCCGAGACTGTTGAAACCGGGTTGACTGCTTATAAAAGGACGGAGGCCCGAAAACAGCAGATCCTCGACTTTATGGGCGGCAGTGAGCAGGATTGGAATGATTGGCGGTGGCAGCTTAAGAACCGGATAAGAGATGCCGGGGTATTGGCTGAGATTCTGGGTATGGGAGAGGTGGAGAAAAAACGGGTAGAGAAAGTTGGCAAGCTGTTTCGCTGGGCGATTTCGCCCTATTACCTGAGCCTCATTCCTGATGAATACCAGAACAATCCGATTTTTCGCCAGGCAGTGCCCGATATACGCGAGCTGGACGAGGGAGGGAGCCCCGACCCCATGAATGAGGCCCTGACTTCTCCGGCACCTCGCGTCACCAGGCGGTATCCTGACCGCCTGATAATCAATGTCACCAACCAGTGCGCCATGTTCTGCCGTCATTGTCAGCGGAGACGCAACATCGGTGAGATTGACCATCATGCACAGAAGGGCGATATTTCGGACGCCATCAATTATGTTGCTGAAAACCGCGAGATAAGGGATGTTCTGATTACCGGTGGGGACGCGTTGCTGCTCAATGACCAGTACCTTGACTGGATACTGGCTGAATTACATCGCATCCCCCACGTGGAAATCAAAAGAATTGGCACCAGGACGCCCGTAACCCTGCCCCAAAGGGTGACACCTGAACTATGCGATGTGCTTCGTCGTTATCCCCCGGTTTATATCAATACCCAGTTTAACCACCCGTTGGAGATCACCCCTGAAGCCCGGGATGCCTGCAGTCGGCTGGTTGAAACCGGAGTGGTTCTGGGTAATCAGGCGGTTTTGCTGAAAGGTATTAATGACTCTCCCACGGTGATGAAAAAACTCAATCATGAGTTACTGCGGATACGGGTGCGACCATACTACATCTTCCATGCCAAGGATGTGCGGGGAACCAGGCACTGGCAGACCAGTGTCCGTACTGGACTCAGTATTATGGAATCCCTGAGGGGGCATACCTCGGGACTCGCGGTACCAACGTACATCGTCAATGCCCCCGGTGGCTACGGGAAAATACCGATTATGCCCAATTACATCCTGAACATGAAGGACGACCGGGTTACGCTAAGGACCTGGGAAGGGAGAGTCACCGAGATTTTCCATGAGCCGATACGTGGGTCGGAGGACTATAGATATCACCTGCAGAACCAGGATAACGAACTAACCGGATGATTAATGGGATCAGCTGAGGTTCCGATGGTTACAATGTATTGCGATTTTACGGCAAGGCGTAAAGAAGACCCCGTTGCCATATAATTGGACGGGGCCTTCTTTTTTATCAATAAATAAGACTGAACGGACATCAAGCAAAGATTGGCCCCAGTCGTTCTAAGTGCTATGCAATGGGAACTCTCATCAAATGAGGTACTATAATAGTCCCGTCCTGGCGGCGCTCCCCGGCCAAATTTTATCAAGTCAATTCCGGTTTGCGAGGGCCGTCCCGGTCGGTTACACTGGACATTAGCATCACTAGGATACGACTTGAGTGAGGAATACTGACGATGAAGTTCAAATATGGCCTGGATGAGATGCCCCCCTGGGGGCAATGGTTGGTATTTGGCCTGCAGTGGTTCGTATTCGTTGTTCCGCCACTGATAATCCTGGGCCTGGTAGTTGCAAACCTTCAGTATACGGATATGGCTGACCAGGTGCTGTACCTACAGCGATTATCCCTGGTGTCAGGAATAACGATGATCATACAGATCTTGTGGGGGCACCGTCTTCCGGTGATCCTGGGTCCATCCTCCGTGTTACTGGTCGGGATAATAGCCAGTCAGGCCAACGGTTTTGATGCCATCTACTCCTCCATTTTGTTGGGCGGGGTCTTTATCGTACTCTTGACCATTACCGGTTTGTTTGGGCGACTGGTCAGGCTCTTCACACCCCGGGTGATCGCAGTAATCCTTTTGCTGGTCGCGGTTACGCTTATCCCTATGATATTGAACCTCATCGTACCGGACGGCCCGGCGGCCTCTCCATTGGCCAGCCTGGGTTTTGCGCTGGTGATGACCGGCGTAACCTTTTTAGCGCATCGCTTTTTATCCGGTACCTGGAAGTCCACTCTGGTTTTATGGTCACTTATAGTCAGCTGGTTAGCCTTTCTGGCCCTGTTTGGCCACCAGACCACCGCCCTGGCACCTCCGCATTGGGGATTGGTGGCTCCAGGGTATCCGGGAATTGATTTTGCTCTTGACCCGCCAGTGGTTATCGCTTTTATCATGTGCTTCCTGGCCCTTTCCATTAACGATCTAGGCTCGATTCAAGCAGTGGGGGAGATGATTAAACCGCCTGANNCGAATCACCCGGGGGTTGTCGGTAACCGGTCTCGGCAATATCCTGTCCGGACTGATGGGAGTCATTGGCCCGGTGAATTTTTCCGGCAGTCCGGGGATGATCGTATCCACCGGATGCGCTTCCCGGCATACTCTGATTCCTGCTGCCCTGGGTCTGTTGATAGCAGCCTTTTCGCCTGCTTTTATGGGGTTCATTGCCATGATCCCTTCTGTGGTAATTGCGGTACTATTGATCTATATCATGTCTATCCAACTGGCAACCGGTCTTCTATTGGCTTTCGGATCGATGGAGAAACCCTCAATGGATACCCTCTTGATCATAGGACTGCCCCTTTTACTGGCTGCCCTGGTCGCATTTTTGCCCGCCAGTGCAGTTGATACATTCCCGGTTGCTCTGCGACCACTTTTGGGAAACGGTTTCCTGGTAGGTCTGGCAGCCGCATTATTCATGGAACATGTGGTAGTTTCGGGAGGACCGCCCCAAAAGGATGATCGAGCACTTGTTGCGGGCCATGACGGGGATGAACCTCAGTAGTATCCAATTCTTTATTCCCTCGGCAAAGATTAAACTGCAGGTTTTTGTAATTTTTATACGTTGCCTGACTTTGCATGGAATATGGACGGTGGCCAACTGTAGGATAAGACACGGATGAAAAGAGTTCGCCGGTTCGGTTATAACCGGGCGGGATAAGGGAGGTTTGTTTTGAGAATCCTGGTAGATGCAGATGCCTGTCCCCGATCAGTGTTGCAAACCTGCCTGGCGGTGGGACAGAAATATGGCATTCCGGTGTGGACAGTGGCCAGCTTCAACCACAACATCACCTCCGACCACCACGTGGTGGTAGGGAACGATGCTCAGGAGGCCGATATAAAGCTGGTGAATTTGACCAAGTCTGGAGATGTGGTGGTCACTCAGGACTGGGGGTTGGCAGCGATGGTTCTCGGTAAAGGTGCCCGCTGTCTAAGCCCGGTTGGCCGGGAATACCGCCCTGACCGCATCGAATTCCTCCTGGAAGAGCGGGAGATAAAAGCGAAATCTCGCCGCTCCGGAGGCAGAACCAGGGGACCGAAAAAAAGAACCAGAGCAGATGACGAGCGCTTCGAAGCCTGCCTTTTGCGGATCATTGGACACGGATGATTGCAGCGGATGAATCATCCTGCTCAGAGGACCTCCAGGTATATGTGGCACAGTATCCACGTATCCGATTCAACGGATCTGTGATCCGGATGAGCAAGTTTGACACAAACAAGCGGTGCATTTTATATACGCCGTCGCCGTTTGGTATTCTCGGCAATAATCAAAAAGTCCACTAAACTACGGTATTTCATGGCTTATTCTGGTTATTCGCAACCTGGCATGATTTTTGCACAGATTATAAATGGACTACCCTATTCTTCTACCGGATATTGGATAATACTTCCACGGTAATTTGGGATACAAAAAGGAGGATATGCTGGTGAACGTTAAAGATTTGTTTGACTTGACAGGGAAAGTGGCAATCGTAACTGGCGGCTCGATCGGTATCGGCAATGAGATGTGTTTTGCTCTGGCGGAGTGCGGGGCCAACGTAGTTGTGGCGGCCAGAAAAGTGGAGCGTTGTGAACAATTGGCGAATGAACTGGAGAAACTGGGAGTCAAAGCCCTTCCGGTTCGCTGTGATGTTGCCAAGCTGGAAGACTGTGATAACCTGGTAGAAACCACGATCAAGGAATTTGGCAAGGTGGACATCCTGATCAACAATGCCGGGGTAACCTGGGGTGCTGACTCGATGGACTTTCCCATGGATAAGTGGCAGTGGGTTATGGATGTCAACTTGAATGGGCTGTTTCGCTTATGCACCCGGGCCGGCAAGAACATGAAGGAGCACGGTAAGGGCAAAATCGTCAATGTCGCTTCCATTGCCGGATTACGCGGCACTACCCCCGAACAGCAGGACACCGTAGCTTACAACGTGAGCAAGGCTGGCGTCATCCAGCTGACGAGGGACCTGGCCGTAAAATGGGGCCCTTATAAAATAAACGTCAACGGTATACTCCCCGGACCCTACGAGACACGTATGACCCAGAGACACTGGGCTAATCTGGGCGGAAAAGAATACTTTTATGATATGGCTCCCTTACGCCGGGTTGGTGAATACGGAGACATCAAGGGAACTACTGTTTACCTGTGTTCGGCGGCGTCCGACCATGTAACCGGAGTGAACATACCGGTGGATGGAGGCATCCACGCCAGCCTGTAAAAACCTGAGACCCCGGGATACCGAGATTTCTTGGTATCCCGGGTTTATTTCCTATCGTTTTACATACCCCAAGTGTTGTTTCTAATCCACCCTCCAGTATTTCCGATCCGCTTCAAAATTCATTGAATCCCGGAAGCCTTCCGGGGTCTTGACTGCNNGTCGCCCGGCCTTCGGCGGTAATTGTTCCATCCGGGACCTGAATCATACTGGCTACAATGGCCCTGGTTTCTGTCTGTTCTATCACCCAGCCGGTCACGGTCAAACTGGTATTGGTCGGTGTAGGACGGAGGTAATTGACCTGCAGGTCCTTGGTGGTCATCACATTATCAAAATCGCCGTTAATCCAGATGGCGCGGATGGCGGTTTCATCGAGCAGGGCTGCAACCATCCCCCCGTGGGTAAGTCCGGTGTAGCCGTTATTAAATGATTCTGGAATAATCACCTGGCCGACCACCTTTTGTGCCTCCTGATCGTTATACCAGCTCATCCTCAGTCCGATGTGGTTTTCCCGGCCGCAGAGTATACAGCTGCGTGNNTTGTTCATAGGTTATGATTCCTTTCGAACTCAAAACTGTAGGGTAAGACAACACCTATTTTACCAGAATAACGCTGTAAAGCCCCGTCTTTAGATGATACAGATGGTTAGGGGCAAGTTGGGGACGGTTCTTT
>DCTH01000205.1 GCA_002329495.1 Syntrophothermus sp. UBA1445
TTGTCAACTGCGAAAGTTGAGTAACAAAGAGATGATATGTATGAATATGCATATCAGGATTAATAAGCTAATCTACCCGTTACCGGGATTCAATCAGTACTTGACCAGAATACACCCATATTCTAATCTGATCGGTGTCAGGCAGCAACCGGTATAGCTGAGGCGGTTTCCAACCTGAATTCCCCAACCGCCATGTCCAGGTCAACATCGATTTTTGAAGAAGCCTCCTCGTAATTAGGAGAAACGTAACGGCCGTTTACCACTGAATAGCCCATTTCTCTAAGATTGGTCTGCGAAAGTGCACCATCAAAATCAACACTCACTCCGGTATCCCCAATAACCCTCAGAGTGAGTTTTGCAGCCCCGGCATCAGCTTCGACTCGGGTTCTTTGTCCGTTGTCCCCCAGGGTGAGATTGACATCACCGGCACCGACTTGGAGGTCAATTTCTTTCAAGGGCACATGAGTAAAATCCAGTTGCCCCTCGAGGGCCCCGGCATCTATCTCCAAATCCCAGGTCAGATCCGGAGATAACTGAATATTCCAGTGTTTATCTGTTAAATTGATAAAATGGCCTTTGGGGTTCTGTAATACCACCGCCAGATTTCCGTTTCGGACATCTACCGCAGATGAGGCACCCGGGCCATCAAATTGTCCTTGCAGCCATTCTGGAGTATCTGTCCCCATGATCAATTTCCCGCCTCCGAAGGCGATGTTCGCTGTTGCGTTTGACAACCCCGGGTACTGTTGCCGCCCAATGGTAACCTCAGTATCATAGCGATCAGCCAGCAGTCCTGGTGTCTCCAAGAACATGTATATTAAACCTCCGACCAAAACCACCACCAGGACCAGAGCTATCCAGCCGGGAATCCTGCCACCCCAGAAAAGACTTAACCCGAGTAGAATAAGCAGGATTGGCCAGAGTTCCGACGCCTGCATTATCATCTGCCACGACCCGTATCCCAGATTCAGCATAAACGTTGCCACTCCTGTCAGCACCAGCAAAGTCGCGATCAAGAAGGTACCAAACCGCATTACCTGTTACCCTCCCATCCTTTGACAAAGATAAAAACGCCTACCACAATTAAAAGAAGCGGCCATACAAAATTCGAAAAGTGCGCCGGTGCCAATTGATGGGCCAGAAACAAAACTCCTAAACCGATCAACAACAGTCCTCCGGTACTTCTTCTCCGGTCTCGGATTTTCTCTTGTTCGGGCGACAATTCTGTCGGGGTAAACCTTTCCGGTGATAACTGCGGGTTCTCTGATTCCGAGTATGTCTGCTCGCTGTCAGATGGTTGTTCCGGTATAACGATCCAGGCGATGATGTACGCCAGTACACCGCCACCGGCAAATAGAATGGACAGAACCCACAACAGTCTTACCACCGCTACATCAACATTAAAATACTCCGCGATGCCGCCGGCAACACCCCCAATCATACTGTTTTTCCGGGAGCGATACAGATGATTCATTGATAATCCCCCATTTCATTGAACTTCCTGGTCCCACCGTTCCCATAAACGCTCGTACAGTTCTCTGGTCTGGTTCGGGTCCCTGTAATTCATTATCACATAGCTCTGGTTGGTCATCACATATAAAAATGGACCTTTCCGGGAATGAATATACAACTTACCCTTCCCCAGATCCTGCAGTAGAAAATTTCCCTTAAGGGTATCCCCAAATGCGTACCCGTTGGTACGGCTTTTTATGGCCGGGATCGAGTCCTCAAGCCGGATATCGGTGACCTGTCCAAGATCGATTTGCGTTGAGTAGATCCCCCTGATTTTAACCTGATCGGCTGCAAACTCCACCGTAGATTCCCGGTTTCCTCCGATTATCCCAACAGCAACCACGCCAAATACCACCACAGTTATTGCTATAGTCAACCCAGCGGCTTTTCTGCTGCTCGCCGAGTCATGGTTGCTCTTTTCCGGGGCAAACCTCTGCGCTTTGATCATTATGTACCCTATCACCACAATAAAGAGCATCCAGGACACCAGTTGAGCCATCGGATAGCCCAGGTATTTCCCAAGGTTTCCCAACGCCAGTACCGCCGCCAGAACAAAGAGACCATTACCTATGAATCCGCCGATGCCTTTCTCAGACATCGCCCGGCGGTCCTCAGCCGGGGAAGTGTTGTAACCGGCAATCAGCCAGTGCATCTTCAGATACTTAATCATCACGCCCAGAACAAGTATTATAATAACTGCCATCCAGTCAATAAGTATTTCCATGGCCCGCTCCTTGACCAGTTTTGATTTCCGGTACGTGTACTATTAGTTTATCTGAGTTTGCCAAGAAGGGCTTTAATTTCTTGATCAAGTCAAAAATTAACAGCAAAAATCCACCGACATCTTACCAAAGCTTGCGCGTTTTAATAAACCCTTTATAACATTCCATAACTCTAGAAAACAAACCTCATTACCACTTGTTCCTGGCTGGCTTGGTTGGTTTCCCAGCGGTGATAAAACTAAAACCCCGGACTGCATAGCAATCCGAGGTTCCAGGTTATCCGTATGATAGAGTGTCCGCAGGTTTTCCGTACCTTCCCCACCTGGGAGTCAGCGATTGCTCGCTAATTCCTGCGGACGCTCTAGTTTTCCAAGGGCCGGGAACCGATTCCCGTCCCGTATTTTCCAATAACATATTATGCAACATTATTATACCCGCGAGGTGATACCTTAATTAAGTCCCGCTTGGGCAGGAGATCAGGCAAAAGCCCAAGTTGCGGCGGCATTACTGCCATTCGCAGGTTAATCCAGCAAATTGCCATACTGGTTCGGATTACTTTTATTACGGTTCAGAATTTATCCTGATATCCTGGCCGTCACAGCGCAGAACAACCGTTCCGTCCAGATCGGTACGGAACAGGCGCGGGACCCGGTCTGCAAGACGAGTCAGGGTCTCCTTATGGGGGTGACCATAGTCATTGTCCGCACCACATGATATCACAGCATATTCCGGTTTGACCGCCTGCAGAAACTCCTGGGAGGTTGAATAACGGCTGCCATG
>DCTH01000167.1:0-246 GCA_002329495.1 Syntrophothermus sp. UBA1445
TTCTGGAGTGTAACCGTAATTTTAACCATTATCGCCTCCCGGGATATTCAGTCCTTTTTCACCAGCACCTGGGGAGTCCGCTGCCTCACCGCCTGGACTTTACCCGTTGCCTGGTACATCATGAGCTCCCGGTGGGCCGAAAAGGCGGCCGCCGAATTTGCCAAACTCAAAAGGACCGCTGCCGAACGGGCCTACCCCGGTTTCTGCTCCCACGAAACCGGCTGCACCTGCCGTGAGGACTTCCTC
>DCTH01000167.1:277-2761 GCA_002329495.1 Syntrophothermus sp. UBA1445
CCGTCCCCGCCTTGCTCCCCCTAGTCCATAAGTCCTAAGAAAATATTACTATAATAATGAAGGAAAATGGCAGAGAATGGAGAACATTCCATAAATATTCCAAACACACATTCCCTATCCTGCGTGGTTTGGAGAATTGGAGGAATTTTGGAATGCTGAGCCAACTCGTTCATACCAAAGATGACGAATTCCGAGAAACTTATGAAAGCATAAGAATTAGAGAACTTACTGCCGAACTGGACCGGCTGAAGGTGGAGCTGAAACGGGAGCAAGCCTTGCGCGAGCGTCAAGAACGATACCGGGAACTGTTTGAGAACGCCAATGACANNCGAACTGTTTGAGAACGCCAACGACATCATATATACGCAGAACTTCGACGGCAAATTTATCTTCTGCAACAAAGCCGCCGAACGGCTGACCGGTTATTCCCGTGAAGAGCTGAAAGGCATGCACATGAATGATTTAATAGCTCCCGAGTACCTGCCCTTGTGCGAAACCATGATCCGTCAAAAACTGCAATCCGGCGGATCCACCAGCTATGAGGCCGAGATTATAACCAAGGATGGTCAGCGCCTGCCCCTGGAGATCAGCACCCGCCTGATATATGAAGGAAATCAACCAATCGCCATACAGGGTACCTCTCGCGACATCAGAGCCCGGCGAGAAATGGAGCAAAAGCTGAAGGAGAGCGAGGCCCGGCTGCGACAGATCATGGACAACATGCACGACCTGATAGGTTACATCGATACCCAGGGTATGGTGCAGTATATCTGTACTTCAATTAGGCGTATCCTGGAATACGATCCCGAAAATGTTGTCGGCAAATCAGCCCTGCTCATTGTTCATCCGGATGATATCGAGCTGGTCAAGAATAACGTTTTCAAAGGCCTGCAGACCGGCTGTTGGGAGAGGATGGAGGTACGCCTGCGCCACGCCCAAGGCCACTATCTATGGTTTGGAACCATAGGTAACTCGGTAATTGACGATGACGGAAGAATCATCGGCGCCACCCTGAGCTGCCAGGAAATAACTGACCACAAAGAGGCGGAAAGGAGATTGCAGGAACAGCTGGAATTCCTGCAGTTGCTGATTGAGACCATCCCCAGCCCCATATTCTATAAGGATAACAATGGTCGTTACCGGACCTTTAACCAGGCCTTCGCCGAGTATGTTGGTATGGACCGGGAAGAACTCCTTGGCAAGTCTGTCTATGAGACCTACCCGCTCGAATTTGCTGAAATCTATGCCGAAAACGACTGCAAACTCTTATCCCATCCCGGGGTACAGCGCTACGATGCCAAGTATTATCACGGCGATGGTTCCATCCGGGAGGTCACCTTTAACAAGGCTACGTTTATGCATCAAGGCGAAGCGGCCGGGTTGGTGGGAGTAATTACCGATATAACGCCGCTCAAGCAGGCAGAAAGAGCTCTGGCTGATGAGAAGGAGCGGTTGGCGGTAACCCTGGCCAGCATTGGGGAAGGGGTTATAACCACCGATAGAGAGGGACGAGTTACCCTGATGAACCGGGTGGCCGAGCAGGTGACCGGCTGGACGCAGGCGGATGCCATCAATCGGCGATTCGGCGAGATTTTCCGCCTGCCCGACAACCAAAGTGAAAACTGCCAGGATGGACCCCTGCAAACCCTCATGCGGGCCAATTCTCCAATAAAGATTAATGAGCAGCGTCTGCTGCGCAAAGAAGGTCAGGAGATCATTGTGTCGGTCAGTGGAGCCCCGATACGCGACCAGCAGGGTAAATCGATCGGAACCGTCATGGTAGTAAGGGACATCACCGATGCCCTTAAACTGGAACAGGAACTGCAAAAGGCCAGCAAGCTGGAGTCCCTGGGGGTTCTGGCGGGAGGGATTGCTCACGATTTCAACAACCTGATGACCGTCGTTCTGGGTAATGTTACTCTAACCCGGGCGCTGCTGGGTGAGGACCACGAGGGCAGCCCGCTGCTGGCAGAGACCGAAAAGGCCGTCATGCAGGCACGCGCTCTTACTAACCAACTGCTCACCTTTGCTCGGGGCGGCCAGCCGGTCAAGAAAACCATTCAGCTATCCTCATTGATAAAGGATGCTACCGGATTTGCGTTAAGCGGCTCCAATGTGCGGGCGGAGATCAATTTGCCGGATGATCTATACGCCGTGGAAGCGGACAGTGGACAGATGGCACAGGTATTCAACAACCTCATAATCAATGCCCAGCAGGCCATGCCCGGAGGCGGAACCATAAAGGTCAACGCCGAGAATATTACCATCAGGAAAGCNNCCCACTCCCCTGGGTGACGGCAGGTATGTCCGGGTCTCGGTGGAAGACAACGGAATCGGGATCCCCAGGGAAAACCAGACCAAAATATTTGACCCCTATTTCACCACCAAGATCAATGGGAGCGGGCTGGGATTGTCAACCGCATATTCGATTGTGAAAGGTCACGATGGGTATATTGAAGTGGATTCCATCCCCAACGGGGGCAC
>DCTH01000039.1 GCA_002329495.1 Syntrophothermus sp. UBA1445
GAATGCCCATGCGAAGTCTGGCAACGCAACGTTCAAACATCGCTTTATTACTTTTCACAAGGGGACCGTGCTTAAGTTCCGTAGCCAATATAAAATGCCGGAGGGCCAGCTGAAAAAGCTGACTCCCCGGCTGTATGCGGTTTGGGAAAGGAAGGCCGTAATTTTAAGTCATTTATCGGGGAATCGTAACACAGGGCCCGGTATCGAAAAAGACTACTTCAGTTACCCCCAGTTTCTCCCCGGAGGTTGATAACAGTTCTGGAAGGACTACCACTTTATAATGGGTATTCTGCAGTAAAGGTACATCTAACAATACAAAGATGAAGCAGGGGCAAGCCCGATTACGACGAACCCTTATGGGAATACGAAGCATGTTTTGAAATGCCTTTATTTGCTTCTTGTTGTGTTTCCAGATTTTTGGATTACTCACCACATCCTGGCTGAAACGCAGTTGTATAAGCCCGGCTTCAGTCCGCGGCACATCATCTGCACCTGCCGGCGGAAATGAGTATATTAAACGGGGNNGTT
Organism: Syntrophothermus sp. UBA1445; assembly: GCA_002329495.1. Lineage (GTDB taxonomy): Bacteria > Bacillota > Syntrophomonadia > Syntrophomonadales > DTU052 > DTU052. The sequence goes on from DCTH01000039.1 coordinate 529, forward strand.
CCTCTCACAGGTAATTCCCCCTTTCTTTTCCAGCTAGACGCTATTATCATATGCTGAAAAAGCGCGGACTGCTCCAGTATTCCATCCATAATTTGGCGTTAAATGACTGAGAATCACCCGATTTCGTTGCTGGTAATGCCGTAGATTCTTGCTACCGGTACCGGGGGTTCTCCTCCCTTGTACATGCGGCAGGTTTCAAAGACCTTGCTCATACCGTATTTCTCCACCAGGGCCATAGCTGAGGGGTTGACTTCCGGGACATCCACAAACACCATCTCATCGCCCGCTCGGCCCACTAAGGCCACAAAGATCTCTTNNGGGGGTTGTCTGCGAACAGCGGGCCGATCTTGTAACCCTGCAGGCTCTTTCTCAGGACCCCATAGCCCACCAGTTTTCCGTGGTCGATGTATCCGAAAGCTGATGACTGGGGTTGAAAGCACCACCGCAAGAGGAAGTGAGGGCGCGGAGCCGGAAATATCTCTTCGTCGTAGGCGAACAGCTCGTTAAGGGTGACCTCGCTGAGATCCACGACCTTTCCTGAGGGGCCACCTGTTGTCTCCTTCTGGCGAATATCGGCGGCATTTCCCACAAAACGCAGGTTGTGATAATAGGGAACAAAACCCCGCTTTTCGTAGGTCTTCTGCATCGGCAGAACGGCATCACACCCCACTATACGGCAGTCCAGGTACTTTAACGAGGCCATTCCCAGGGCCAGGGCAATCCCTTTTTCCCTGACGACGGGATCCACCATTAACCCACCACTAAAGCCATAATCGTCATTAAAGCGGAACGTCGAGATGAAACCCACTACTTTCCCTTCATATTCTGCGGCAAAGCCTCCCCGGGGATCGGCCATACCGATGATTTCACCATCGTAGACACCGGAGTTCCAACCCTGTTCCGACGCTAATCTCATACCCAGTTCTACATCTTTTACGCAAGAGGAACGAACGATTAACTTTTCATCTTTCATTTTTTTATCTCTCCTTAATCGTTAGGTTGTGGTTCATCTGTGAAAAGTTACAATACCGGGATCACGGGTTTCCCAGCGGGTCCAGTCTGCGGATATAGTTAAGCAGTTCCCGGGCCATGTCCGTGTACACCTGAATCCCGTCATAATATACCACTATGCCATTGAAGTACTGCATTATCAGCAGGTCCCCGCTGCTAACCCCGGGGAGAATGCCGGTAAAAATGAAGCCCAGATCCTCCAACTCCTGAGCTGCCCATGGGGTCAGAGGGTCCGTCAGGTTCAGATACACCTGAACTTCTTTGAGACCTTCCCTTTTTATCTGGTTAAGAATCGCCCGGAAGCGGGCGGCAAAGTCCATACCGTAGCCGTTTACAATTACCATGGCTGACTCCAGCCGGGGTTCGATCCTGAGTTTGGTAAGCGTCGGTCCACTCAGTACCGCCGGGCTGCCCGGAGTTCCCAGAGAAACTGAAGTTTCCAGGTGCTCATATATCTTAAGAATCATCCCGGTGTGTCGCTCCGGGGGATGGATGGTGAGTTGCTCCCTCAGTTTATCGGTGCGGTTGAAGGTTAAGAGGAGTGATATCCTTTCTGCCACCTCCTCATCAATGCCCCGGAAAGAGACCTCGGAGTGCAGGTGCGCCAGCTGGAAACCGCACTCCCGTTGGCCAAAATGGAAGACCAGCCGCTGGGAGTAGGTATGGTTGGTGACCAGGGTGGTAAAGGCCCCCGACAGCCCAAGCTCACGGGCTATCCGGACCTGTTCCCGACCTATCATCTTATTGATGGAGCGCCCCTGATAGGCAGGCAGGGTGGCATTCATTCCCACCTCCGCCACCCCCGGAAAGTCCGGGTCCATAATCAGGGCGCTATGTGATATTACCTGGTTGCTGCTGTTAACAACCACCGTCGAAACCAATTCACCACTCTGGTTCAGGGCCACCATCCGTTCCGGGTAGTAGATATCCTCAAAATAGTATGAATAACCGTAGGCGGCAAAGAAACAGCGGGAAACCTCGATCCCCTGTTCCGGGCTCATGGGCCGAACCTGCAGGTCGGAATCCAATTCTTCCCATTCGGGTTTTTCTTGGTCACCGGGTAATTCAGCAGCCACGGGCGTATACGGCAGGTTCTTGATTAAACGTACTTCTTTGCCGTGAGTGCCCAGGTTCTGATACTCCACCTGGTCCACCATGGATTTCATAAGAAAACTGCCCAGACCTTCGACTCCGTAATCCGTCTCTGACTCTCCAGGTACATAGGTAGGTACCTGCTCCGGGTCAAATGGCTTTCCTTCATCATGAACGATGACTACGAAACGAGCTGCTTCCTGGCGGCAGCTGACATCGAAGAGTGCTTTCTCGCCGGGATAGAAGGCATGCCTGATGACATTGGAAACCGCCTCTTCCACGGCCAATTCGATCTGCTGCACCTGTCTGGCATCAAACCCGGCCAACCGGGCCATTTCGGCGGTAAACCCCAGGATAACCGGAAGATAGGTGAAATCATTAGGAATAATAAGGGTTGGGTTCTGGTACTTGGTTCCCATGCTGTCTAAACTCCTCTCTTGCTTTCTTGAAACTGTTATTTTACCAGCTCAGTCCTGACCCCTTTGTTGAATACGGTAAAAGGTATGATAAATTCGGGTATCCCGCTGACATAAGGAGCAATCTCGTAGAGCCCGAAGTAGATCACCAGGTGGCCATCCTTCAGGTAATAGTCCTGGTTGTCGGCAATAGATTGAAAACCCG
>DCTH01000199.1 GCA_002329495.1 Syntrophothermus sp. UBA1445
CTTCAGGCCTCTCCCAATAGCCGGGACTGATAGGAGGCCCTTTCAACAGGAGTTCTCCTTCCTTACCCAGGGGAACGTCCTGGCCAGTCTCCGGGTCAATTACTCTTACATCCACAAATGGAACGGGAAAGCCCATCCCCAAGCCCGTCTTAGCATAGTAACAGTCCAGGACTACACCGGATGTAGATTCAGTTAACCCATATCCCTCAATCACGTTGGCACCCGAGATCTCGCCAAACTTCTTTATTAGTTNNGTTCCTCAGGAACTGGTGCACCACCGACTACCCAGTGCCGCACGGAACTAAGGTCATACTCCTTCAAACCTGGATAGTGGACGAGGAGGTTAAACATGATTGGAACGGCTCGGAATATTGTAGGTTTCAGGGCATGGATAACTTTGAGGGCTTCCTCGGGGTGAAAGCGAACCATGATTACCACCTTGCCTCCCATTCCCAGAGGGGCTACAACGGTCTGAAACATGGCATAATTATGCGACATAGGCAACGTAACAGGATAAACCTCTTTTCCAGGTTCATTTTTATAGTCCAAAACGATTAGCCCCCAGGCGTATGTGACCAGATTGTAGTGCGTAATCATAACACCCTTGGGAATACCAGTAGTGCCACTGGTGTACTGCAGAAGAGCAAGGTCATGTTGACGGATTTTTGGTGGGTTAAAGTCCTTCAGTTGATTCAAAAGACTTCTAAAGTCATAGAGACCGGGTAAGTCGGGTACCGGAACCCTACCGGACTGTACTCCGAAGGGGTGAGCCGGAAAGGGATTGACCGGCAGATAATCCAACAAACTACTTACCACCGCAAATTCTAGCTGACTATCCTCCAACAATGGCTTAACTCTTTGAGACAGGTAATCCAGGGTAATTATTCCCCGGGGTCGACAGTCAGAGCATATCATCCGTAGGTCTCTCTCCACTGCTAGTGGACTTACCTGCACCACCACAGCGCCCACTTTCAGCACCGCAAAAAAGCTGATAACATATTGCGGACTGTTGTCCATGAACAGTGCCACTCGGTCGCCCTGATTTACCCCCAGTGAAACCAAAGCATTGGCATTTTTATTGGTGAGCGTCTCCAGTTCGGAATAAGTAAACTCGGTTCCGTAGTAATAAAGGGCCACATTATCCGGAAATTGATGATATGAGTTGGTTAATAGCTGGTGTACCGGGATTTCGGGAAAATCTATCTCCCTCGGTATCTTGGGATCCATATGGTTTAACCACGGGCGTTCAGCATATGTCTGCATCACAATAACCCCTCCCCACGTTTTACCTCACTGCTAATAGGGCGTGTTACTTATGATTATGCGGACTCGTCCGATTTACGACAGAAAAGGGCTGGGAGTTGGAATCAAGAGACAGGGTTTACGCCCAATTACAAACACTACAATTCGCTCCCTATAGAAGCTGCAGTGAGCTGGCAGGCGACAAATGGAATATATTCCCCGGTTATAAAAATACCAAATGCAGTGGATGATGGATGATAATATGCAAGGTAAATGTATAAAAATCGCGAAATGACTCAGGAAATAAATATTCGGAAAATACTAACAACTCATATTTATGCAGTTGATTTATCCTGATGATTTATTTACAATGTAAAAATCAAACTCTATGACAGCACTTGAGGAGGAATTTATGAGTTTTGGCCCTTTGACCATAGGTCGCCATACGGCTCAAATCCCGATTATTCAAGGCGGTATGGGGGTGGGGATATCATTATCCGGTCTGGCCTCAGCCGTGAGCCGTGAAGGGGCAATTGGAGTTATATCTGCAGTAGAAATCGGTATGAATGAGTCCGATTACCGAAAAAACAAACGAGATGCCAATATCAGGGCCCTACGGAAGGAAATACGTCAGGCCCGTGATTTGTCTGATAACGGGGTAATTGGAGTCAACATAATGGTTGCGATTAACAATTACGAAGAGATGGTTCAGGCAGCTGTAGATGAATCGGTTGATTTGATTATCGCCGGTGCCGGTCTGCCCCTAACCCTGCCCCAGTATGTTATTGACAGCAGCACATCAGTGGTTCCTATCGTTTCATCTGCCAAAGCCTTTCAGCTCATTGCCCGTAAATGGGAAAGGAATTATAACTACTGTCCTGACGCAGTAATTGTGGAAGGTCCTCTGGCCGGCGGACACCTGGGATTTTCCTTTGAACAACTGGAAAACCCGGAGGCAAATCGGCTGGAGGATATCGTGGTTGATGTCATTAAGGAAGCTCAGGTTTTTGAAGATAAATTTGGACAAAGGATACCGGTTATTGCAGCCGGCGGAATCTGGGATGGTCATGATATCGCCCGCTTCTTGGAACTGGGATGTGCCGGCGTGCAGATGGGGACCAGATTTGTAGCTACCTTCGAGTGCGATGCCTCAGAGAATTTTAAAATGGTTTATCTCGAGGCTGGAGTTGATGATGTACTGATAATCAAGAGTCCGGTTGGGATGCCGGGCCGGGCAGTAAGAAGTCCTTTTATCACCCGGGTGAAGGATGATCCAGTCAAAGTCAAATGCCAGTATAACTGCCTTCGACCCTGTGATCCGAAAAAGGCCCCGTATTGTATTGCTGATGCCTTAATAAACGCCAAAAAGGGGAATTTTGATCAGGGCTTTGCTTTCTGTGGCGCCAATGTTCACCGGGTTGATCGCTTGCAGAGCGTACACAGCCTATTGCAGGAACTGATTGAAGAAACCAGGTCATCAACCCGAGAACATCCCGGTAATAATCGTCGGCTAAGTATCGGAAACTAACTACGGGATTCCGATAACAGCATATGTTCAACAGAACCGGAAATTTATTAGGCTAAATGTTGCGTCTTTTGTGCACAAAACTGTCTACCAAGCTTCGAACTATTTTGAAAAATAGGAGTAATCGAGTGTACTGGAATGCCAACTTGTATGAATAAGGAGTGAGCTATCATAGCAACCGTTCGTCATAATGGCGTGGAAGACGTCAGGAAAAGTCAGGTCTTAGGAACCGGGTATGCCGTGCCGGAACGAATTCTTAGCAATCAGGATTTGGAGTTAATGGTTGATACCAGCGATGATTGGATTCTATCTCGTACCGGAATCCGGGAGCGTCGGATCTGTGGCCCGGACCAGGCCACCTCCGATCTGGCTCTGTCAGCAGCTGAGCAAGCCCTGAAAGAATCGGGTGTTGAGGCCAGTGATCTGGATTTGATCCTGCTTGCCACCGTGACTCCAGACATGTTGTTTCCCTCAACCGCCTGTTTACTGCAGGCACGTTTGGGTGCTTCCAACGCGGCGGCCTTTGATATTTCCGCCGGGTGTACCGGTTTTGTTTATGCGCTGGCGGTTGCGGATCGTTTTTAGAAAACTGGTGATTATCGTTACGTGCTGGTGGTGGCCGCTGAAACCCTGTCGCGAATCACCGATTATACGGACCGTAATACCTGTGTTCTTTTCGGGGACGGTGCCGGGGCCATGGTTCTGGGGAGAGGCACCGGTCCTAATGGCATATTATCTACCTACCTGGGAGCTGATGGTACCGGGGAGTCATTGCTGTACGTACCAGCGGGCGGTTCGCGGATGCCCGCCTCACCACAGACTGTAGATGATCACCTCCACTACATACGCATGCAGGGGAATGAGGTTTTCCGCTTTGCCGTGACCACTATACCGGAGTGCGTAAGACGGGTCTTGGAGCCAGCGGGTGTCGGCATCAATGAGGTAGATCACTTTATCTTTCACCAGGCCAATCTCAGAATTCTGCAGACCGCAGCGAAGCGCATGAAGATTCCATGGGAAAAGATGCTCATCAATATCGAGCGATACGGAAACATGTCGGCGGCCTGTATACCACTGGCAGTAGCTGAGGCGGTTGATGATAACATGATTCAGCCTGGTCAACTGTTGTTGATGGTTGCGTTTGGTGCCGGACTGACTATGGGCTCAACCCTGGTACGATGGGGGAGGTGATTGGATGATAAGGACCAGGATTACAGAAATGCTTAATATTAAGTACCCGCTGCTGCAGGGAGCTATGGCCTGGATTGCCACCGGAAGGCTGGCAGGAGCAGTTTCTGAGGCCGGGGGTCTGGGAATAATCGGAGCCGGTACTGCGGAACCAAACTGGCTGAAGCACGAGATTGACCAGGCCCGTCAGGTAACAAGTAAGCCGTTTGGGGTTAACCTGGTTTTGGTTTCACCGCATATTGAAGAGAATATTGAACTGGTCTTACGTGAGAATATACCCGTGGTTACTACCGGCGCCGGTAACCCGGGCAAATATATGCCGCGTTTCAAGGGACAAGGTATTAAGGTAATTCCGGTGGTCGCCTCGGTTGCGCTGGCCCGCAGGCTGGCCCGGCAGGGGGCAGNNGGCAGATGCGGTTATCGCTGAGGGCATGGAATCTGGGGGGCATGTCGGAGAGATGACTACCATGTGCCTGGTGCCGATGATAGTTGATGCGGTTGACATCCCGGTAATCGCCGCCGGTGGTATTGCCGATGGCCGGGGAATGGTGGCTGCCCTGGCCCTGGGGGCACAGGGGGTTCAGATGGGGACCCGGTTTGTCTGTGCGGAGGAATGTCCCGCACATCCTGCTTATAAAGAGAAGTTGATAAGAGCCAAAGACCGTGATACGGAGGTCTGTGGAGTAACTACCCCCCACCCGGTGAGAGCTATCCGTAACCGCTTTGTGCGTTATTTTTTAAGCCAGGAGCGAGCCGGGATGAGCGTGGAGGAGCTTGAACTGCTGGGATCCGGAAAGTACCCGGACGCAGCTTTACGGGGAGATGTTGATAATGGTTCCATTCTGGCGGGACAGGTAGCGGGTCTGGTCAACCGGGTGGAACCAGCCTGCGATATCGTAACCTCAGTTATGCATGAGGCCGAGACCTTGCTCAAAACTGGATTGGGGGTGAATTTATGCCTCGATTAGCCGTTATTTTTCCGGGCCAGGGAGCACAATATGTTGGGATGGGCCGGGAACTGGCCCAAGAATTCCCCGCGGCCCGGGAGATATTCGACCGGGCTGATGAAGCCCTGGGGGTTAAACTGAGCAGCATCTGCTTTACTGGTGAACAGGCAGACCTGGACCGGACGGAGATAACCCAACCCGCAATTCTGACCACCAGCATTGCGGTTTGGGAGGTGTTGAAGGAAGCAGGCATTAGCGCGAAAATGGCGGCTGGCTTGAGCCTGGGGGAATACAGCGCCCTGGTTGCTGCCGGTGCCATCGATTTTGAAAGTGCGGTTCGTTTGGTTGCCCGACGCGCGAGGATAATGCAGGAGGCCGTTCCCGAGGGTCAGGGTCTGATGGCGGCCGTCCTGGGATTGGAACAGGAACTGGTGGAAGAGGCATGCACACGGGTGGGCACGGCGGATGTGGTTGGTATCGCCAACTACAATTGTCCGGGGCAACTGGTTATCTCCGGGGAAAAGACGGCAGTCTTAAAAGCGGGGCAGATCCTCAAAGATGCGGGCGGAAAGTATATCCCCCTTACTGTTAGTGTACCCTCGCATTCCGGGTTAATGAGAGAGGCCGCCAAAGAGCTGAGAAATGAGATTAGACGCATGAACTGGAGGCCGATGGCCTTTCCGGTAGTCAGCAATGTCACCGCCCGCGAGTTAAGTCAGGAAGGATTGGAGGAAGGACTTGTTCAGCAGCTTTATCACCCGGTCAGGTGGCAGCAGTCAGTTGAATACATGGCACCCCGGGTGGATTTCTTTATAGAGGCTGGACCTGGCAAGACATTATCCGGCCTGGTCAAAAAAATATCCCGGAAACAGATTCTGGGTAATGTTGAAGACCCGGTCAGCTTGGGGCAGGTCATGAAAAAGCTTAGTGATGTCGGCCGGTGAGGGATAGCTTCGCCGGGGACAGAGCTGTATCAAACATTAAGAGTATTTAATCAAGGAGGTAATGTGTAATGTCAGTATTGGATGGTGTTAAGGAGATTATTGTTGAGATCCTGGATATTCCTGCGGAGGAGATTAAACCCGAGTCCAGTTTGAAGGAAGATCTGGAGGCCGATTCCCTGGACATAGTTGAGATGCTGATGCAGCTTGAAGACAAGTTTGGCCTGCAGATACCGGAGTCAACTGCCGAGAACTTGCTGACGGTCAAGGATGTGGTGGAGTACCTGGAAAAGCGATTGCAGGAAAAGTAGAGGTGGAGCTAGATGGAAAATAGAAGAGTGGTCGTCACCGGGTTGGGTGTTATCAGCCCGGTGGGGAATGATATCGCCACCTTCTGGGACAGCCTGGTGGAAGGAAAAAGCGGTATACGCCCTATTGACCGGTTTGACGTATCTGATTATCCCACCCGGATAGCCGCACAGGTTCTGGAGTTTAATCCCGGGGATTACATTAACCGCAAGGAGTTCCGGCGCATGGACCGGTTCGTACAGTTTGCCTGTGCTGCGTCCCGTATGGCATTGGAGGATTCAAAGCTGGGTATTAAGCCCGAGAATGCTTTTCGGATCGGAGTATGGGTGGGATCAGGTATTGGCGGGCTGGAGACCATGGAGAAACAGCATGAGATTTTGTTGAATAAAGGGACCGGTGCTGTGAGTCCGTTCCTTATTCCCATGATGATTGCCAACATGGCTTCCGGGCAGATCTCGATCATGTCAGGGGCTAAGGGACCTAATGGCTGTACAGTTACTGCCTGTGCTACAGGCACAAATTCTATAGGTGAAGCCTTCCGTTTCATTCAGCGGGGAGATACGGACGCGATGATAACCGGGGGAACCGAAGCTTCGATTACCCCCCTGGGCATTTCGGGGTTCTGCGCCATGAAAGCCATGTCGACTCGAAATGATAATCCCACCGCGGCCAGTCGCCCTTTTGATCTCAATCGAGATGGTTTTGTTATGGGAGAAGGGTCGGCAATCCTGGTGTTGGAAGAATTGGAACATGCCCTGCAAAGAGGAGCCCGGATCTATGCTGAGATAGCTGGATACGGTGCTACTGCCGACGCCTTTCATGTGGTTCAGCCGAATTCCGACGGAGAAGGAGCGGCCCGGGCTTTTGCGATGGCCCTGGAGGATGCCGGAGTACTCCCGCAGGAAGTGGACTATATTAATGCCCATGGCACCAGCACCGAGATCAATGATGCCATGGAGACCCGCGCCATAAAGAGGGTTTGGGGAGATTATGCGAGCCATGTGGCGATCAGTTCTACCAAGGGGGTTACAGGTCATATGCTAGGGGCAGCGGGGGCGATTGAGTTAATGGCTGCAGTGCTGGCCTGTCAAAACGATATTATTCCCCCCACGATTAATTACGAAACACCTGAT
>DCTH01000165.1 GCA_002329495.1 Syntrophothermus sp. UBA1445
AATCCGCCTGCCATTTGCGCCAGTGAGTTCTCGACCTCGTACCATCCGAAAGGCGGATCTCCCAGTATCAACTGGTCGGCAGTCACCGAGGGAAGGCCACCGCCGAACAATCCATCCCAAAACACATTCCCGCTATCCTGTTTCAGAAATTGACGGCGGACCTTGATTCTCTGAATGACTTCCTCAAGACCCGCTTCCACCAAATCCCCGTCACGAAAAAGCTTCCGCAAAGTCTTCCTTCTATTAGTGTAAATTATCCTTCGCCCACTGCCAATGCTTTCAGGAATAACGGGCTCGGAAACTGTCACCGGAATAGGTTCTGCAGGCTGGTGCTCAAAAAAAATCCAATCCACGGAGTCCTCATACAGCAGGTTTCGTGATGGCCATAAAGCTATACCCGTCAGTTTGGACCTGGTTCCCATTTGATCCAGGGTGTGCCTGAAAAAGGCTTCGGTAGTCAGATACACCTGTTTTCTGCCGGTGTTCATACTATGTAGGTTTTTTTGTCTGGCCGTTTCCGGCAAACAACCATGAATCGGCACCAGGATGTTCCCCGGAAAGAGCCGTTTTAAACCCGGAAGATGCTTTTCGAGACATCTTATTGTCGGATACACAATTACAACCGGGAAATCGCCTCTCATGCCGTTCCGGATACAGTCTTCCATCCGGTCAAATAATNNAATAATGGTCGCTCCGGCTTCTTACTCTGATGGGTTAATATTCGCGGATCATCCGGCGAATCTGATGCTTTCATATCGTAAAGCTGTATTTGTAAACATTCCCGACCGCGAAAAGTATTAATCCCTGGTTGAAATACCAGGTCATAGAGTTGAGAGGTTATGGATTGTTCCAGGAAATCGGCCATGCCGAAGCCAATTGCATCGATTGGTTCTTCCATCTGTCCGCTGACCTGGGCCCTGAACTTCAAGTGTTCCTTACCCTTGCCTACAGCCAGAGGACTAAGTATCACCGCCGAGCGTAACACGAATACCGGTGAGGGATTGCCCTGGCCAAAAGGCTCCAGCAACGAAAGCTCGCTGACCAGTTGGGCAGAGATCTCATCAAACTCAAGCTGACCGTCAATCATTATCTGTGATTCCTGTTTTTCATCCCAGGAACTGGCCGCAACCTCGTTTAAGGCCATACGAAGGCTTTCGAGCTGTGAACGACGCACAACTACCCCGGCCGCTTGCTGGTGACCACCGAATCTCTCCAGGTGGTCCCGGCATTTATCGAGGGCCCGGTACAGGTCAAATCCAGGGGCAGTTCTTCCTGAGCCCTTCCCCTCCTGCCCATCCCAGGAGATCAGGATGGCCGGTCTCCCAAATCCGTCCGCAATGCGGGAGGCCACTATGCCCAGAACCCCCAGATGCCAGCCTTCTTTGGACAAAACCAATACCTTTTCTCCTTCGGCCACCCGGTACGCAGCCTCGGCTTGTGCCTCCGCCAGTATATTGGCTTCTACACTCTGGCGGGTCGTGTTCAGAACTGTCATCTTCTGCGCCAGTAAAAGGGACTCCGGTTCGTTATTGGCTAATAACAGTTCCACTGCAGAATTGGCATCCTCCATCCTTCCGGCTGCATTGAGGCGGGGTCCGAGCACAAAACCGATGTGCCAATACTTTAATTCCTGGCTCTTCAAACCTGAAAGTTCTATCAGGGACTTTAGACCTGGCCGCATGGTAGTCCTGAGCCGCTTCATTCCTTCTCTGACCAGTATACGGTTATCACCAGTTAGTGGCACGATATCCGCCACTGTCCCCAGGGCCACCAAATCCAGCCACCCCATGGGGTCTACCCGATTAAAGATCTGGTCCAGGGCCCTCACTAAATAGAAAGCAACCCCCACCCCAGCTAATTCCGAACATCCCGACGGATCAAGCTTGGGATTCACCATCGCCGCCGCATCCGGGAGAGAGGNNATGATGATCGGTAACCACCACATCCATCCCGATTTGGCGGGCTAATTCGACTTCGGCAGTCGCAGCAATCCCACAGTCCACCGTGATTAAGAGCTCACAACCCTGATCACGGATGGCCCTGATTGCCTCAGGGTTCAACCCATAACCCTCGTTAAATCGGTTGGGTATGTAATATCCCACACCTGGCAACAGATGATCCAGATACTCTTTCAGAACCGTTATACTGCAGATGCCGTCAACATCATAATCCCCATAGATCACAACCCGTTCCTGGCGGTTGACCGCCTTTCCAATTCGGTCTACCGCCCTTGGCATACCCGGAATGGTCTGCGGCGGGGACAATGAATCTATACCGGAATATAAAAAATCGCGTGCCGCCTGCGGATCATCCAGGTTTCGTTTAACCAGAAGATCAGCCAGCACCCGCGATATTCCAAGTTCTTTCATAAGGAGATTTACTTTATCAATCGCCGCCGGTTCAGCTACGGACCATATCTGCTTTCTTCGCATGACTTACTTCCAATCAATGTATTTATAAAACAAAAAAACGCCGTCGGCAACGACGCCACATTTTAGCCTCTGATACTGCCGTAACCATGTCTCTTATCGCCTGCCATTATAACCCTTCAGGATACTCTTGATCCTGTCAGGCCATTGCCAATCCACCACCGGGGACCATAAATCTATCAACCGAAATCGTACATCCTTGGTCCCTACTGGAATTTACCCCCCGGACGAACCCCTGGTTTACTTAGACTCCGCTTGCTGATTCCTTCTTTTGATCTTTTTCTCCCTCATCTGCTGCAGTTTCCTAAGCTGCCGAAAACTCTGCATCAAGAATGTAATCACCGCCCCCGCACAGGCAGCGAGGAGAACGACCAATGCCAGTGAAACTTCGGGGGAGACCCAGGTAATGAAGGTCACCGTAACTGGCTGTTGGTTCTGGAAGATAAAAACCACCATGGCAATCACAAATATCAAGGCGCCTATCAGGTAGGACTGCAAGATTAATCACCCTCTTATCAATCTTCCCTATTCATTTTACTGGAGTGACCGGTATTCGTCCATAACAACCCTTAACCCGGTTCACCGGCCTTTTCTTCATCGGGTTCGGCATGAATCAATACATAAGAATAAGGCACTTTATCGTTAATCCGTTTCTCAATCTGATCACAGAGGTCATGAACTTCCTTTATGCTCATCTCCGGTCGGGCTACCAGGTGAAGATCAACATGACATTCCCGGCCTGCTCTGCGGGTTCGCATATCATGGTAACTTACATACTCAGCAGCATACTCATCCAATACGGCTTTGATGCAATCTATCTCATCATCAGTAAGGGCAGTATCCATCAAGGGCATAAAGGCTTTTCTGGTTAAATCATAAGCGGCTTTTAAAATCAGCATGCCTACCAGAATAGCAGCTATGGGGTCAATTATGGTGTAACCCGTCAGTTTGATGGCCAGTAATCCCACAAAAACGCCCGCCGAAGTGTACACATCGGTTCTTAAGTGCATGGCATCGGCTTCAAGGGCGATGGAATCTGTTTTCCTTGCCACGTACATTAAATACTGGGACACACCAAGGTTCAAGAGAGCGGAAAAGCCCATAACTCCCAGGCCCCAGCCCAGTGTCTGTATCTCCGCACCATGAAGAAGTCTATCTACAGCTTCTTTGATTATTAAGAAAGCTGCCAGGAATATCAGTAACGCCTCAACGGTGCCGGAAATATTCTCTACCTTGGCATGACCAAAGGGATGTTCCTTATCGGGCGGCTTACTGGAGGTCTTCACCGCGAACAGGGCGATAAATGAAGCCAACAGGTCATTGGCCGAATGAATCGCCTCGGATATAATACTGACCGATCCAACAAAAACCCCAGCGGTAAGCTTGCTGATGACCAAAAGCGCATTGCTTCCCACTGAAACCCAGGCCGCTGTTACCCGTTCGTCCTTCATTAAGAAATCCTCCCATTCCAAAAACCTTAATAGCGAAAGATGCAGGAGCCAGGCAGTGGTTGATACTGTGAATAGACTAACTTTGACTCATACTTCTGCTGCTATTGGATAAAAAAAGCGGGACTAAAAATTTAAGTCCCGCGATTTTAACCGCTGCTCGTAATCGAGCCCGGTGCGCTGCCGCACCTGACACAATTATCTTTTTACTACTGGGGTATTCCGAAAGCTACGATTTAATTCTCCCTTATTTTCAGATCATACCAGATCGGGCTGGCAACAAATATCGATGAATAACACCCAATACCAACCCCGATCAAAATGGCAAGCACAAAGGTCTTTAGGGTGGCACCGCCCAAAACCAGCAGCGCAACCAGGCAAAAGACCACGGTTAATACCGTATTGATCGAGCGATTCACTGTCTGCAGAATGCTCTTATCAACAATGATATCGTAGGCCTCCTTGCGCCTCAGTTTAAGGTTCTCACGGATCCGATCAAAAACCACGATGGTATCATTGATCGAATATCCAAGTATGGTCAATATCGCGGCGACAAACGTGCTGTCAACCTCCCATTGGAACAGGGAGAACAGCCCCAGTACAATGAAAACATCATGCAGCAAAGCGATTACGGCACCCACGCCGAACTTGAATTCAAAACGTATCGTAATGTAGATGAGCATCAATACACATGCTATCCCGATTGCCATTATGGCCTTATTGGTAAGCTCCTTACCAATAACCGCACCGACCTCATCATTACGCAGAACCTGCATCTCCCCGAGCTCATCACTTAGTCCCTGGATCAACTGGTTACTCTGCTGATCAGACAGAATCGCGGTCCTGATGATAAACTCATTATTCCCTGCCTGCTGTATTGGTGTCCCCTCATCGATATCATATTGACCAAGCACTGACCGTATCTGTTCCGTTTTGACCTGATCCTCAAATTTCAGGTGTATAAGGGAGCCACCGGTAAAATCGATTCCCAGGTTCAACCCCTGGTAGAACAGAGAAACCACTCCAGGAAGAAGAATCAGCAAGGACAGTATATACACATATTTTCTGATCTTGATAAAACTCATTTCAGGTCCCCCCTATACCACGTACAGCTCGGTCTTTTTGAAAATATCCGACACCATTTTCAAAACCCACCTGGTAAATGTTATCGCCGTAAACATACTGGTCACAATACCAATGGAAAGAGTGACCGCAAAGCCTTTAATCGGCCCGGTGCCAAAAAACATCAACACACCGGCGGCAATCAGGGTGGTGATATTGGAATCAAATATGGTCCAGAAAGCCCGGTTAAAACCGGCTTCGATAGCTGCTTTCAGGGTCTTGCCATGTCGCAGCTCGTCTTTCAGGCGCTCGTAGATAATTATGTTGGCATCCACCGCCATCCCAATGGATAATATGAATCCGGCAATTCCAGGCAGTGTCAAAGTGGCTTTGAGCAACACCATTATCCACAATACGATGCATGAATACAATACCAGGGATACCGCGGCCACAAGTCCCGGTACCCGGTAATAACCAACCATAAATATGAGGATCATTATAATGCCGATTATTCCAGCCTTCAAGCTCTTAGCTAGAGAATCACTGCCCAGAGTCGGTCCCACCGTCCGCTTTTCCTCTATGCTCAGGCTGACCGGCAAAGCCCCTGAGCGGAGAAGCACTGCTGTATCCTCGGCATCCTTGAGGGTTTCAAATCCTCCCGAAATCCGGGCCATCCCATTGGGGATTTCTTCCTGAATGGTAGGATTACTGAACATCTCGTCATCCAGATAAATACCCATTGGCTTACCGATATTCTGTCTTGAGAATTCCCGGAACTTTTCCGCGCCTTCCTTGTCAAACTCCAGTGAAACCTGGGGTTCACTGGTTGCCGGGTCCAATTCCGCCTTGGCTTCTTTGAGATTGGCGCCACTAAGTACTACCTTCCCGTTTTCATCCTTAAATTCCAATTCCGCTGTCTTCCCGATGAAATCAGCGGCCGCATCGGGATCATCGACTCCGGGAAGCTCAACAATCACCCGACTGTTACCCTCACCCTGTATAATTGGCTCAGTCACTCCCAACTGGTCGACCCGCTGACGCAGAATCCCAATCGACTTCTGAATGGTATCCTGGGTTATCTTCTGCCCCGGTTTCTCCTGGGCTTCCATTACCACATGCAAACCGCCTCTTAGATCAAGGCCCAGGTTCATCCGTTCTTTAATCGGGTTAAAACTAAATCCGGCCGCCAAGGCCACCGCCAGAACCACTGCAATTATCTTAACCAGGCTGGTGGCGTTGAGTTTTTGCATCGGTGTTCCTCCTCCCACAGGTTTAAAGCAGGTTTAGTTAAAGAAGCTTGGCTCCATTGATCAAAAGTTCAAACTGACAATCCAAAAAGGATGCGGCTCTCCGGCACATTACCATCCGGCTGAGAAATATCTCGAAGTACTCCATT
>DCTH01000240.1 GCA_002329495.1 Syntrophothermus sp. UBA1445
AAAGCTTAACCTGGTAGAGCAGGAGGAAACCATACTCAGAACCTTTACTGATTATTCGGGAGAGATTTATGCGGAGCTGCTGGAGGTGACCATTCCTGAAGGCAGTCCCCTGGCCCGGAAAGCCATAATGGATCTTGATATACCCCCGGATGTACTGATAATGATGATCAAACGGGAAGGCAGGATGATTACACCGCGCGGAAAAACGGTGCTTCAAGTGGGCGATACGCTCATGCTGGCTGGAGATAACGAGGTGCTGTTGGAGATAGATGCGCGCGCGCGGAGCGGGCTTGACGATTCTCTGACCAGTCCGGTTTAACGTATCAACCGGGTGAGGAGCCGTTTTATAAGCACAATCTGCGGCGGTAAATGGTATATTGTAAAAGAGAAAGGGGACCTCCGGTGCAGCATAGATATGGCCCGGGTCCAATATAAATGAGGTATAGCCAGTGGGTTTTCCCGGAGACAATAACCTAAGGAGGGAAAAACCCACATGAAAGTATACTATATCTGTGAGAGTTGCCAGGAGGTTTTCTATGAAGGCAAACTGGGCGATGAAGATGGGGTTTTGACGGTTGATGCCCTCTGCCCGGATTGTGCCGAGGAACTAAATCCTTCAGGAGAAATGAGATTCACCAATCACTTTTACTCGTAAACAGGAACCAAATGAGATAAACCGGTGGAGGTCCGTACTCCGGGACGTCCACCCTTTGTCGTTGGGGGAGGATTGCCCGTGTCTTTGGTAGTTGAACAGGTGACCGAGACCCTGCAGCAAGGCAAGAGCTGCCTTTTAAGCGGATTGGACGGCTCATGCAAGACGTATGTGGTGTCACAACTGATGCAGGGTTTGGGGAGCAAGCTGGTATATATGACGGGTGAGATTGAGGAGGCGTATGATATAGCCCGTTCCCTGCGTGGCATCCTGGGGAATGAGGCGGTGACCGTATTGCCGCCCAAGAATTACCTCGCCCGGGCGTCGGAGACCCATTCCCAGGATAACCTGGAACGGATGACGTTTCTCAGTAAGGTACTGGAACACCCGCGGAGGGCAGAGGTACTGGTGTTGTCAGCTCCATCCCTGCTCTTTGAGACAGTCTCCCCTGATCTCTACCGGGCCTCCGCCATCAGGATGACGGTAGGCAGCAGTATTGATATGGAGGAACTGCTTTCAAAGCTGGTCAGTGCAGGGTATGTCCGGCAGCCCATGGTTGAGGGCCCCGGCCAGTTCTCAGCCCGGGGAGGAATTATTGATATTTACCCGGTAAGGATGAGGGAACCGGTCCGGATTGAAATGTTTGGCGATGAGGTTGAGTCCTTGCGCCGGTTTACGCCCGACACCCAGCGGTCCACCGGGAAGTTGAAGAGTGTCAGCATCTGGCCGGCCCGGGAAGCTGCGGGAGAAGGGGGACAGGTGTGGCAATTCCTGGCCAGGGAATGGCCGGTATGGGTTGATGACCTCGCCCGTTTCCGGGAATCNNGGGTGTCGAGCGGCTCAAGACCTTCGAGTGGGAGGAAATTGAACAGGAACTGCAACAGCGCCCGGTGATTTACCACTCCTTCTTTGCCCGCAGTCTTCCGAGTGATATAGGGGTACAGATGATGCAGCACATCGCCCAGCATGAGTGCGAACCTCTCTGGACCAGTCCCGGCCAACTACGGCAGAGCATTGTGGACTGGCAGTCCCGGGGATGGAAGGTAATACTGGCGATTCCCGATAAAACGGTGCAGGAACGTATCCGACGGGACCTTACGGAAAACCTGGTGCCGCCCGGTTACCAGTTTGTGCGCTGGCGCTTGGAACGGGGGTTCGTCAGTTCCACCCTGGGGGAGGTCCTGGTGACGGAAACGGACCTGGGGCGCAAGAGGAGCGGTCGTTCCCACCCGGTTTCACGGGGTATGGGGATAACTGCCGCCGAACTGGCGATTGGCGATTATGTGGTCCATGAGCAGCATGGGATCGGAATATTTCAGGGAGTTTCCCGGCAGGAGGTCGATGGGGTTAAACGTGAATACCTGACCATTCAATACGCCGGGACCGACCGGTTGTATTTGCCAGTCGATAAGCTGAGTCTCCTGACCAGATACAGTGGGGGAGGGGAACCCCGGCTGAACAAGCTGGGGGGCAACGAGTGGGAGCGCACCAAAAAACGGGTGCAGTCCTCGGTTCAGGAGATGACCCAGGAACTCCTGGCGCTTTACAGTGCCCGGGAAAAAATAAGAGGTTTTGCCTTTTCACCAGAAACCATCTGGCAGAAGGAATTTGACGAGGGGTTCGAGTATGAGGAGACTCCAGATCAGGCCCGGGCCATCACCGAAGTTTTTTCCGACATGGAAAAACCCCGGCCCATGGACCGACTGGTATGTGGGGACGTTGGTTACGGGAAGACGGAAGTAGCCATGCGGGCTGCCTTTAAAGCCATCATGGACCACAAGCAGGTAGCGGTTCTGGTCCCGACCACCATCCTGGCGGAGCAGCACTACCGCACCTTCACCAAACGATTCGAGTCTTATCCGGCGGTGATCGAGGTCTTAAGCCGGTTTCGCACCGTATCCCAGCAGAAAAGAGTCATTGAGGACCTGCGCCGTGGGGTGGTGGATATAGTTGTCGGTACTCACCGCCTCCTCTCCCGGGATGTCCAGTTTAAGGATCTGGGACTCCTGGTGGTGGATGAGGAGCATCGCTTTGGGGTGCGGCAAAAGGAGAGAATCAAGGCCTTAACCAGGACCGTTGATGTCATCAACCTTACTGCCACCCCCATTCCTCGGACCCTGCACATGGCAATAACCGGTTTGCGCGACCTCTCGGTCATCGAAACCCCGCCCCCGGAGAGATACCCGATCAACACCTATGTGATGGAGTATAACCCCGACCTGGTGAGGGAGGCTATACTGGCCGAGGTCCAGCGGGGGGGGCAGGTCTTCTATCTCCACAACCGGATCAACAACATGGAGCGGGTCAAACATGAACTGGACCTCCTGCTCCCCGGTCTGACTATCGACATGGCGCATGGCCGTATGGAAGAAAAGGAATTGGCCAGCGTAATGAGCCGGTTTATGGACGGGGAAACCAGTGTCCTCTTGTGTACTACCATCATCGAATCCGGTTTGGACATGCCCAACGTAAATACCCTGATTGTGGACGAAGCCGACCGGCTGGGCCANNTCCATAACCGAGACGGCGCAGAAACGCCTGAATGCCATTCGGGAGTTTACCGATCTGGGCTCAGGAATGCGTATTGCTTTAAGGGACCTGGAGATCCGGGGAGCCGGTAACATCCTGGGACCAGAGCAGCACGGATATATTGAAGCCGTAGGATTTGATCTCTACTGCCGCCTCCTGGAGGAAGAGACTGCCAGGACCCGGGGAGAAACCCCGATCAGGCGAGAGAAGNNGCCGCAGCTGGATATCAAGGTGGACAGTTACATACCGGATACTTATATCGATGACCCGGGCCTAAAGATCCAGGTCTACCGCCAGGCCATGATGGCCAACGATCTACCAGAGATCACCGAGATAGAAAAGGGCCTTCGCGACCGGTTCGGGCCACCCCCGCCACCGGTACAGAACCTCTTGCGGATTTCCCGCCTGCGGCTAACGGCTCGGGACAAGAGCATCAAACACATCAACACCGATAACCGGAAGATAGAGCTGACCCTGGAGAACCCTCTAGGGGTCCGGGTGGAAGGACTGGCCAATCTGGCGCAGAGGTACGGCATGAAGATCAGCGTTACCAACCAGAATACCCTGGTGTTAAAATCTAATGGAGGGTTGTCTCTGGAGGCCCTGGAGGATCTGCTGGGGGTCATCTAGAAAAAGTTAGAATATCAGGCTCAGTATTCCCAAAGCCACATCAGAAACAAAACCAAAAATCCTTACCGGGCTGGGCAAGGGCACCCCAAGAGCCAGTAATACACTCAGGGTAAAACCAAGGAGCCATATGCACCCGGTGGTTATCAGTTCTCGCCACGATTTTTCCCGTATTAAAGGGAGAGCTTCATAGACGGCCAGGGATAAAAAAGCAACAAAGATAAGGAAGATATTCATGTATAGGCTCCTTTACTGGTTCTGTATTCCCCTTAACGTTAATGCACTTGCCTTTAAGGTGGCGAAGACTTCCACCTGTACATCCAGGGTGGGGAATATCTCGTCCCAGTTATCTTTCATGAGTTGCCACTCCCGGGGATAACAGATGTTAACGGCCCGACCGAAACCGAAAATATCGGATTCCAGGTCGTCCTGGGCGATCTTTAAAGCGGATAGAACNNTGTAGCCAACCGGCGTTCCATGCTGTCCCATGTTTTAGAATCGCGAAGGAGTTGGATTTCTTTCTGGGTTTCAGCAAATGAGCCCTCAACCTCTATCCTGATTTTAATAACCGGTCGGCCATCAATCATTTGCGGTATGATTTCCCGTCCTGTTTGTCTGATTTCCAAGCTTATTAGACGGTTTTCCTCTTGCGGATTATGGATTACTATTATACCGCTCTTGACTTTACCCCTGACCCACAGAACGCCCCGGCTCTGGCGATCATTCAGCCAACCCACCAACCGGTCTCCTTTAAAGGCTCCCAAGCCGGATATCTGGGCGCTGTGTGATATTACAATCTCGCGAAGCATACCTTGCTCGGGCTGGTGCATCGGTCGTTGGACTATTTTTGCTGCCCCCAAGA
>DCTH01000004.1 GCA_002329495.1 Syntrophothermus sp. UBA1445
ACCAGGTTGTCAGAGGAGCACCTGGAGCGATATGGGACAAACTGGGCTTTCTGAGTATCAGGTCCTACCAGGAAGTCTTCTCCTAAAGGAATCATTGACAAATTGAAAACAGAGTGTCACCTGAATTGCATTGATCAATGAACCCTATGAAGTTACCAAACGTAATAAAGGGCGCGAACTAACAAGAACTGCCGGAGGGGAATTTACTGTTATGTTTATCAGGGGTGTACCTAAAGGCATCGGGCTGGATATTGAAGACAACCGGATGAGGATGGCGACCTTGACTGCCGGGCGATCCGGACTCCAATTGGAGGCTTTTGGCGAAGAGACAATCCCAGTTGCCGCCATGGAGAACGGCCGGATAAAAAGCCCCCAAATTTTCGCGGATGTTTTGCGGGAGTTGTGGTCTGCGCAAAAAAACCGGGAGACCAGGATTGTTGCGGCCATTCCCAACCAGCATGTCTTTGTGCGGAATGTTACTTTGCCAGAGATGAAGCGAAGAGACGTCTTCAAAGCTGCCCGATATCATTTCCTCTCGGTTTTACCGCTTCCCCTGGAAGAGACAGTAATACAGGTATGTGGGATCCGGCCAAAAGGTGCAGACGAATTGGAGGCTACACTGGTGGCAACCCGTCGCTCCCAGGTCGCAGAACTTGCCACAGCTATCACTCTGGCCGGGCTGAAACCGGCAATTATAGAGATAAGGCCATTGGCTGCCCGCCGGGCGCTAGGTATTGATTCGGCGTCTCAAATTCTGGTGGATATTGGCACTCAGACCACGCAACTATCCTATTTTGAAAAGGGTCATCTCAGGTTTACCCGAAATCTTTTCCCCGGAGGATGGGGAGAACCAGGAGTAAACAGCGAAATCAAGACTATTGATCAGTCCTTGCCAGATGCTGACGGGTGTATTAATGCCCGTGCCCTGACCTTCGAGATTAAGCGTTCCGTTGAGTACTGGTCACGTGAGAGTGGCAGCGAGCTGAATCTGCAAAAACTGGTGTTAACCGGGCCGGTTGGTAATATGGATTCACTANNTCCTGGAGCAGCCAGGATTCAATTGAGGTTGAATGGGGTAACCCCTGGCAGACGGTGGAAGCTCCCCGGCATCTAACTCCCCAGGAGAGGCTTAACCTGGAGCGAAGTTTTGCCGTGGCTCTTGGTTTGGCAGCGCGCAGGAGGAAGAACAGATGAAGCTGGAAGGGGACTTTGATATCAACCTTCTGCCTCCCGAGTCGCGAGGCGAGAACCAACGTTCATTGCTGCTGCCAAAATCCTTCTACCTGGTGGTTATCTGTCTGGCAGTACTCGGGTGGACCGGGACCTGGGGGTGGTATGCCGTGCGAGAGCGGGTACAAAAGGCAGAGATCACTCGTCTTCAAGATCAATTGGCTCTAGCATCGGTGGAAGAACCGGAACTTGGCATTCGGGCAGAAACCCTGAAAGCAGCGGTTGCCATGAAAGAGGCGAAGATCAGGAAGATTGAAGCCGATTTGATTTCCAACCCGGAGATACTGACCCAGATTGAAACCGCAATCCCTCCAGAAACCAGTCTCACGGAGATTTCATTCACCGGCGGTCAACTGGTCTGCAAAGGAGTGACCGCAGATTATCTGAAGGTGGCTCAATTTATTTTGTCGGCCAACCAGCAGGAGCATTTAAATGAAGCCAGATGTATAATGGCCGAGCTGTCCAGTGCGGGAGTTAGGTTCGAAGTAGAGCTTCGAATCACCAAATAGTGAGCAGGTCGCTTGCAGTGTAACCTGAGCCAAAGGAAAGGTTGACTATAAAAAAGCCTGATTGGGAAGGGGCTAAAGGGTTATGTCCCGGGAAAAAATGCTGCTTCTTATAGCCATTATCGGTATACTCGTCTATACAACTGTTAACGTTATTCTCCCCTTAAGGGAGAGAGTAGTTCAGAATGACGAGACTATTTTGTTGCTGACCAGAGAGCTGGAACTGACCGATAAGCCGCCAGAAGTCCAGGAGCAGCATAGCCAGGAGCTGCAGAGTCTGCAGGCCAGGCACGAACTCCTGGACAGAAAGGTGCCCCACAAGGTGGAGAATGCGGAGATGATCGTCCTTCTAAGTACCCTAGCGGAGAAATTTAATCTGCAACAGATGCACCTCAGTGAGAGTCCGGAACGCCATACTCTGCCTGGACAGAAAGAAATGGAAAACCAGCTGTCCACCAACACATTTTTTTGGAAGGGATCCGGATTCTACTCGGATGTCAAAGATTTTCTGAAAGCATTGGAGGAGAGCGACCGCCTATTGGCAATCAGCGACGTTAAGCTGTTAAAGAACGCGAAGATTGAATCCGAATCCGTCGCCGGCGATGTCTACGATCAGAAAGTGCTGCCCCTGCTTTCGGCAGAACCGCAGCTCAGCGTGAGCTTCTACATAAAAACCTATTACGATCCCACTGATCCGGGATCAGATGAGACGTCCCCACATACAGGCATGCTAGGAGAGAATCAGGGCAGCACCAACCCCTTCCAATAAACTGGGACAAGCAGGGGACAGGGGAATAGGTTGTATTTCGGGGACACCATACTAAATTATGTCCGCTTCGGCGATAAACAATTTAGTATGGTGTCCCCGAAATATATGGTGTCCCTGAAATACAGGAGGGGTTCATTTGCCTGCTTCCCGGGGAGCAGGCAAATGAACCCTCCCCATGCCCGGTCCCATGAATAGATGTAGGGGAGAAGTGGACAATAGGTAATAGAATGGCGTATATTATTGTATGCTATTCTGGTATTTGAGGGTT
This sequence comes from Syntrophothermus sp. UBA1445, assembly GCA_002329495.1. Lineage (GTDB taxonomy): Bacteria > Bacillota > Syntrophomonadia > Syntrophomonadales > DTU052 > DTU052. The sequence goes on from DCTH01000004.1 coordinate 2,774, forward strand.
AATATGGCATATAACGTGGCAGGATAGCTGGACTGAGCATATTCAATACGTGAGGTGGATGAATAGATGTTAGAACACCAGGTCATTACCAGGGTGATAAAGGAGGCTCTGAAGAAGGGCGGAGATTTCGCCGAGATCTATGTGGAGGAAAAGGACCTCACCGGGATCGTTTGTGAGGATGACCAGATTGAAAAGGTGAACAGCGGGCGGGAGTCGGGCGCCGGGATACGGGTGGTTTCCAACGGCAATACCGCCTACGCTTACACCAACGATCTTTCGGAGGAGGGCCTGGNNCCGCTTCCGGGGCCACCCGCGACGTTACTATTAATCTGCAGCCCGGCAAATCCGATCTCAAATTGCCCTTCCTGATACTCCCCGCTCAATTCCCCTTCGAAGACAAGGTTAAAGCCCTGTTGAATGCCAACAAGGCCGCCCGCGGGGTGGATTCGGAGATAAAACAGGTTACAGTATCCCTGGCTGACGTGCATAAACGGTTTCAGGTGGCCAACTCCCTGGGCCAGCTGGTCGAGGATGAGATAGTAAGGACCCGCTTTGTGGTGAACGCGGTAGCCGCCCGGGGNNATTATTCAAACCGGTTTTGAAGCCGTGGGCGGAGTACTAGGCTGGGAGCTTCTGGACCAGGTAGATGTCGAACAGCTGGCCCGGCAGGCGGCCAAAAGGGCTATCCAGATGCTGGGCGCCAAACCTGCTCCCGCCGGCCGTATGGCAGTGGTTATGTCCAGTACAGCCGGGGGCACGATGGTTCACGAGGCTTGCGGGCATGGACTGGAGGCCGACCTGGTGCAGAAGGGGATCTCGGTTTATTCGGGCAAGATCGGGCAGGAGGTTGCCGCCCGAACAGTCAGTGTCATTGATGACTCCAGCCTGCCTGGGAAGAACGGGACCCTGCGCTTTGATGATGAAGGGAGTCTGGGCAGGAAGAACGTCCTGATCGATAAGGGAGTGCTGAAGGGATACATGCATGACCGCCTGACGGCGCAAAAAGACGGGGTTGAGACCACCGGCAATGGCCGTCGTGAGTCCTACCAGCATAAACCTATTCCTCGTATGACCAACACCTATATTGCTCCCGGGGAAAACGACCCCGAGGCCATCATCCGGGACACACCCCATGGCCTGCTGGTCAAAAAGATGGGCGGTGGTCAGGTTAACACCGCCACTGGTGATTTCGTATTCGATGTCCAGGAGGGCTATATAATCAGGAATGGTGAGGTCCAATACCCGGTACGGGGAGCCACCCTGACCGGAAATGGACCGGAGGTACTGAAGAATATCGATATGGTAGGGAATGACCTGGGGTTTGCCATTGGCACCTGCGGCAAGGATGGCCAGGGGGTCCCGGTTTCTGATGCCCAGCCAACAATGCGCATAAAGTGCATGACTGTCGGAGGCACCGGTTCGGTCGACGGCCCGGAAATTAAAAGGATCAGAAGGAACTAATCGAATGTTTAACCATGAGATTCCGGTATCAATCCTTCAGGCAATTCGAGGACTGAGGCGTAACGATAGAACTGGGATACCAATCACAGCTGACAGGCAATGGCCCCGATGGGCCTCTGTGCAGGCTATATCTATTTTATAGGGGGACTGAAATTGAGGGACGAATTACTTAAGACTGGTCGTTGGGCAGTTGAACAGGCCCGGGGCAATGGTGTGGAGGCGGAGGCCTTTGTTCTGCATAGTGAGGATCTCACCATCGAGGTCAGGGACGGTCAGGTGGACACCCTCAAGCAGGCTGAAGAGATAGGGCTGGGGATCCGAGTGTTCCAGGGGAACCGGCTTGGCTTCAGTTTTACCACTGATCTTAGCCAGGATGCAGTTCGGGAGACCATTAAGCGGGCAATTCAAGGGGCCAAGTATACTGCCGATGACAAGAACAACGGACTGCCCGATGTGGCTGACGGCTACCCGGAAATAGCAACCTACGACGAAGAGATAGAAAAAACTGATCTGGAGACCAAGGTGGAAATGGCGCGGCAGATCGAGGCTGAGGCCCGGAAACACGATCAGCGGGTTAGGATTGTGGAGAGTTCAGGATATGAGGATTCCCGGTACTCAGTGGCGGTGGTAAACTCCCGGGGTACCGAGGCCTTTCAGAAGGCCGCCTTTTGTGGACTTTATATCTCCCTGATGGCGGAAGAGAACGGAGAGATGCAGACCGGGTTCTCAGTAGAGGCCAAGCGTTACATTAAGGAACTCGACCCGGCGCGGGTGGGCAAAGAAGGTGCTCACAATGCAGTCCGGATCCTGGGGGCAAAAGGCGCACCGTCAAGACCGTTGCCTTGCATTCTTGAGCCCTACGTGATGACCAATTTTCTGAGCGTGCTGTCCAATTCCTTCAGTGCCGATGCCGTGCAAAAAGGCAAATCGACATTTAAGGGCAAAGTGGGACAGGTGATTGCCAGTAATCTGGTCACGCTGGTGGATGATGGCACGTATGAGAAAGGGATTTCGTCCTTCCCCTTCGATGGAGAAGGCTGGCCTTCACAGCGCACGGTACTGATTGAACAGGGCAAACTAGAGGGTTTCCTGTACGATTCCTATACGGCCCGTAAAGATCAGACCCGTTCAACCGGCAACGGCATGCGGGGTTCATTCCGCGGCCTTCCTTCGGTTGGAACCACCAACCTCTACCTGCAGCCGGGAACAGCGACTCCGGAGGCTCTGTGGCAGGACTTTGATCGTGGCCTGTATGTAACGGAAGTGATGGGGATGCATACCGCCAACCCCATATCCGGGGACTTCTCCCTGGGTGCCAGCGGGATAATGATCGAGAAGGGAAAACTCACTTACCCGGTGCGCGGCGTCACCATCGCCGGCAACCTGTTCGATTTCATGCGGGACATTGAAGGCATCGGTAGTGACCTCCGTTTCTTCGGCGGGACCGGCTCACCTTCGGTTCGGGTGAAGAGCCTCAGCATCGGTGGGGAATAGACAGCGTGACTAGAGGAGGTGACAAGGGGACGGTCCCCTTGTCACCT
>DCTH01000013.1:0-10108 GCA_002329495.1 Syntrophothermus sp. UBA1445
GTACGCCCGTGAATACCAGTGTGATCGGGCATTTCTGCATCCGTTGCTGAGCTGCCGGGCGGCCAGTTCCAACCTTAAATCCATTCAGGACCAGATAATGAAACGTTATTCGATTCCTTCCCTGTATGTGGAAGGTGACATCGTTGATATCAGATTGTTCAACCCGAAGGAGACCATGGCCCGGGCCGAGGCTTTTGAGGAGTCGATGACCTACTACCGCAGGTTGAGGGCCGAGCAAGGTCTGGCCTGGTAAGATCGAGGGGAGGGTATTGGAGATGAATGACAAACCGCAAGGACTGGCAGCGGCCAGGCTGATATATCAGGATAGAACCAAAAGAGTCAAGGAACTAAAAGCTCAGGGGCGCAAGATAATGGGCTACGTGTGCCTCTATCCTCCGGTAGAAATGATGACCGCGTTAGGCTATGTACCTTTCCGCATTTTTGGCCGTTACGGAGAACCTGTTTCCGCGGCTGACACGGTTTTTACCCCGGTGGTCTGCCATTTTCTGCGCAGTATGATTGACCAGGGCATGAAGGGCAATTACAGTTTTTTAAACGGTATCATCGGATCTCATACCTGTGACATCGGAATGGTAGCGGTCCATATCTGGAAAGACTACATTCCGGAGCCCAACTTCGTATATTTTATTGATGTTCCCCATACCGACCATCTTCCCGCCCAGGAGTATTTCAAAAGACAGATCCTGGATCTGAAGCGGAAGATGGAAGAGTTCGCGGGGCAAGAAATCACTGATTCTATGCTGGCGGATGCCATAGCCTTGCACAACCGCCAGCGCCAACTGGTGCGTGAATTGTATGAGCTGAGAAAAGCCAACCCGTCTCCGCTGTCAGGAACTGAAAACCTGGAGGTTATGGTAGCTCTATGCAGCCTGCCGGTGGAAGAGGGCAACGAACTGCTGCAGCAGGTGATCGAAGAGGTAAAGGAGCGTTCCCGGGAACAGTTTGATGAGCGGGCGCGCGTTCTGGTCTGGGGTACAGTATTGGACAACAATGCACTGCTGGAAGTAATTGAGGAATCAGGGGCTAGTGTGGTTATTGACGACACCTGCGTCGGCACCCGCGCCTATTGGGATGATGTCCCGATTGGCGGAGATCCCTGGGAAGCCTTGGCCCGGCGCAACCTGGTTGACTTAAAGTGTCCCCGAACTTATCGCCAGGCCGCTTTTGGACAGCTTAAGCGCGACTATGACACCGATCTGGACAGCCAATTCGCCTACTTAAAGAGAATGGCTAAAGATTGGCAGGCTGAAGGAGTAATCCTGCAGAGTCTGAAATACTGTGATTCGCATGGTTACGATGTTCCTGGTATTAAACACTACCTCGATACACTGGGTATCCCCAGCATCTATATCGAGCACGATTATACCGAGGGAAGCTTGGCCCCTATCCGTACCAGGATCGAGGCGTTCGTCGAAACCATTAAGGTATGAACTTGCCGTTCGCCGAACTAACCAGCAAAACTACGAAGCATTTCAAGCGAGGAACGGATGCATGAGTTATAATCAAACGCCGCTGTATTTTGCCGGGGTGGACATCGGGTCAACCATGTCCAAGGTGGCAATAATTGATGATGAACAAAACCTGCGCGCGGCGGTGGTAGGTCCTACCGGTGCTGAACACCGGCGGAAGGCGAACCAGGTAATGATTGAGGCTTTGGGTCAGGCGGGGATTCCCCTGGAAACGGTCGGATACATCGTCGCCACCGGCTACGGTCGGCTGAATGTGCCTTTTGCCGACCAGCAGGTGACGGAGATTACCTGTCACGCCCGAGGGGTGATGACTCTGTTTCCCGAGGCCCAATCTATTATCGATATTGGGGGGCAGGATTCCAAGGCTTTAAGAGTTGGCAATCATAAAGTTCTTGATTTTACTACCAATGATAAATGCGCCGCCGGAACCGGGAGGTTCCTGGAGGTAATAGCCGAGACCCTGGATCTGCCGCTTTCTGACATGAGTCAGATCTCGCTTAAATCTTCCCGACCGGTGCAAATCACCAGCATCTGCACCATTTTCGCCCAGCAGGAGGTTATACGCTACCTGTCCGAGGGCACCGATCTAGCGGATGTTTTGGCGGGAATGCACGATGCTACCGCCTCCCGGGTGGTACGTATGGCCCGCAGAATAGGGGTTTTACCGCCGGTGGTCTTTACTGGCGGTGTGGCCTTAAATCCCGCGATGGTTAAGGCAATGGAGGATAACCTGGGCTTTCCGGTTCTGGTTCCGTCCAATCCCCTGATAACTGGAGCACTGGGAGCGGCGGTCATAGCCCGGGACAAATACCATCAACTGGCGGCCCGAGGCCGGGCGCCGGCTGTAAATGCCCGGCGGCTGGAGGAAGTGGATCTCTTCGGGGGAGGTGCCGGTAAGTGAGTTTATTCATGGGCATCGACATCGGGTCCATCACCAGTAAGGGTGTGATTGTTCGTGAAAACCAGGTCGCAGCCTACTCCATGCTTCCCTCCGGCATCAATTACCGGGTTACGGCGGAGAAGGTGCAGGAACAGCTTATCGCGTCGCCGGGTATCGATCCCCAGGAGATACGGGCTGTTACTGCCACTGGTTCGGGAGGCTCTCAGGTGAGATTTGCCGATTATCAAGCGAGCAGCATTGTATGTTCGGCTCGGGGAATAGTTTCTATATTTCCTGCGGTACGGACGGTGATCGACATCGGCGGACAGTCAAGTCAGATAATATCTGTTGATGACACGGGACAAGTAATCGATTTTGTAGTATCCGAAATCTGTGCAGCTGGCAGTGCCCGCTTTCTGCAGGTCATTGCCCGGGTACTGCAAGTTGACTTGCAGGATGTCGGCCCCTTGAGCCTCAAGTCTTCCAACCCGGTCACCTTTACCACCGGCTGCGCGGTCTTTGGGGAAACAGAAGCCATATCCCGGATTGCAGAGGGCGTTCCGGCCGAGGATATTTTGGCAGGTGTTCATAAATCAATCGCCGACAAGATCCAATCAATGGCCAGAGGGATTAACCTCAAGCCTGATTACGCCCTTAGCGGCGGAGGAGCACTGGATACCGGGCTGGTTAAACGGGTGACCGATACTATGGGAATAAGCCTGCTGCTGCCGCCCCGACCTCAATTCGTGACCGCTCTGGGAGCGGCTTTGGTGGCCAGGGAGAAATGGAGCAGCTAAAAGAATGCTTTGGCAATATCACCGGTGGCAATATCCATTATCACGTCGTTTATTCCCACACCGTTACCATTAAGTCGCTCCGCATTGAAAGGAAAAGGCCTTGAGTAACTGCCGTCTTATCAGGCGACAGACGGCTTGGAGGGAATCCGGAGGTGTTTGAAGAGGCCGACAGCTACGCCAGGCCATCAGCCTCTTTGCAGGAGGTATCTACCAGCTGCGATCAGAGGACTACCTTATAATACCGCAAGCCAGCCGCTTTCCAGCATTGCCTGCGGGTTGGGTGCGGTAATCATCTGGACTCTGGTGAATTATTATTGATTTACCGATAACATCCCGAGATTTAAACCGATTAGTGAAGAAGTTCATTTTGGCCCGGCCATTATTGGAGAACAGCACCGGAAAGTCTCCGGCATGATTACCATGGGGCTGACCGGTTGGATTCCAGTGTTCGCCGGCGGCCATGAAAGGTTCCTGGGGATCGCCTACGGCACAGGTTCCATTTTCGTGAATATGAAAGCCATGGGGACCGGTTGGATTTCCATTGTCCGCCGGTTTGTACGGCGGTAGTCCGGTGATATCAACCGATACCCACACACCTCCGGGTACATCTTTAAAAGTGACCGTACCCCGGAGTTGGGGTGCGAGCGGACCACCGCGAACATTGGCTATCGCCATTCGGGGAAGCATTGAATCCCTCCTTTCTGGGCGGGGTACTTGTCAAACATCACGTGGCCAAAGTATGATCTGGTACCAATATTGTATGAAAATGGGAATAGAATGGTTGCTAGTCCGTTGTAAAAGCGAACCATAAATAATAACTCCTGAATGAATAGCGAGCCCGTGACTGGTATAATGGTTATATAAATATCCAGAATAGTGGCACCAGGAAGTCGATAATCAGACAGCCTTAGGAGGGACAGGCTCTATTAAGGTTGACCGCTAACAGCATCAGGGCTAAAATTCAAGGCAGTACTGATATTGTCATCCAGGAACGGCAAAAGATTGTAATTAAGAAGGGAGAGGTTAACGTGGATTTCAGACTGACGGAAGAACAGGAACTCATCCGTGCGAATATGCGCGAGTTCGCAGAAAAGTATGTTGATCCAATAGCTGCGGAGATAGATGAGGCCAGCCGTTACCCCGCCGAGATTATGGCCAAATTGGCGGAAATGGGGTGGATGGGTATACCCTATCCCGAGGAGTATGGGGGAGCAGGGGCCGATTACCTGACTTTTACAGTAGTAATTGAGGAGCTTTCCCGTTCGTGTGCGGCTACCGGATTTACCCTTTCCTGTCATACCGCATTGGCCAGCGGACCAATTGCCATCTACGGCAATGAGGAACAGAAGAAGAAATACCTGACCCCGCTGTGCAAGGGTGAACATATTGGGGCGTTTGCTTTGACCGAACCCGGTGCCGGATCGGATGTAGCCGCGGGAAGCACCACCGCCGACCTTGATGGGGACGAGTATGTACTGAACGGAACAAAAACCTTCATCTCCAACGGCCCGGTTGCGAATACCTTTGTTATTTTCGCATCCACTGACAAGTCCAAAGGTACCAAAGGTTTGAGTGCCTTTATTGTACCCCGTGATACCCCCGGGCTCCGGGTGGGTCAACACTTTCTCAAGATGGGAATCAGGGCCTCCCAGACCTCGGAGATTATCCTGAAGGACTGCCGGGTGCCCAAGGAAAACCTGCTAGGACAGGAAGGCCAGGGCTTTAAGATAGCCATGTCAACCCTGGATAACGGTCGGATTGAAGTAGCTGCTCAGGCAGTAGGGATTGCCCAGGCAGCTCTGGATGAGTCCATAAAGTACGCCAAGCAGAGAATCCAATTCGGCAAACCCATCTCCGCCCAGCAGGCCATCCAGTGGATGATTGCTGATATGGCAACCGACATCTCCGCGGCCAGGTTCCTGACCTATCATGCCGCTTTCCTGAAAGACCAGGGCCAGCCTTATTCCAAGGAGGCCGCGATGGCTAAGGTCTTCGCCGCCGAAATGGCGACCCGCCACGCCTCCAAGGCGGTTCAGATCCACGGTGGTTATGGATACATCAAAGGTCAAAAGGTAGAAAGACTGATGCGGGATGCGAAGATAACCGAGATCTATGAAGGAACTTCCGAGGTGCAAAGGATGGTTATTTCCGGAGGCCTGCTGCGTTAGGAACCGGAGATTATTGGATTTATAAAAAGGATGTCCGGATTTTCCCGGGAGTCTTTTTTTGCTTTTAAGCTTCTTTGCGGGGGATAGCAGAGTTGACGGCTTGCTTCTGCTGTACGTTCATTGGCCTGGGATAACATTACTCCGAGCAGAATGTGTTTCTTAACAGGATATGGTAACCGGCGATTGGATTTATGTGAGCGGGGCCGGTTGGAGCTGGAGGGCACCCATTGCCGAATAACCCCCAAGGTAGTTGCACTCCCACCTGAACATGATAAAGGCCGGCCAAGTGGGGCTTTGCATTTAGTTGGTAAAATCCACATGTAGCCATGAACGCGGAAGTTATTATATCTTAGGGGTGAGGAGGCGATAAACTTATGCTGAAAAAACTGGCAGGAATTATCATCGTTGTGGCCCTGTTCATGTTTCTTTACAACCCCGGCGTACAAGTTGCAGGGACATTCACTCCATCCAGCATCGATAAGATCCAGGTAAAATCCAATGATCTCAACCTGCGCACCGGAGCAGGTACCAATCATAAGATTATTAAGACCCTTCACCGAGGGGACGTAATGCAAGTACTGGGTAAAATAAATGGTTGGTACGTCGTGAAACTTTCCAATGATACAGTCGGCTGTGTTATTGACGACTATGTTAAACCGTATGTACCGAGTCCGTCGGTTACCAATCCTACTCCCAAACCAACACCGGAACCTGGTAATGGGTCAACTACCAACGCCAGTGCAATGCAGGCCGAAATGCTGGGGTATATTAATGCTGCGCGGGCCGATGCCAACTTACCACCTTTGAAGCTGNNTAGCTTTGTGAAGGTGCCACCATGAAATCGCAGGATATGGCCACCAACAACTATTTCAGCCATGATTCACCGACGTATGGAAGCCCATTCGATATGATGCGCAGTCTGGGAATCAGTTACAGCTACGCCGGTGAGAACATTGCCAAGCACATGTCAGTAAAAAGTGCCCACGACGGGTTCATGAATTCCCCCGGGCACCGGGCCAACGTCTTGAATAAGAACTTCAACAAGGTGGGACTTGGTTTCGTTGAGAAAGGAAACTACTTGTATGTAACCCAGTGGTTCACGAACTAAGTGGGGAATCATACGGGGAGGTTATTCCCTCACATGACTTACCCTACAGTCAGTGCCTAAGATCAAATGATAATGAATTAGTGAAGCGGTTGATAAGTCACCGCTTCACTTATTTTTTGAGGTTCAGTTGTGTATAAGACTAAACGTTGTGGCTTGAAGAAAAAAGAAAAATGTTTTGGTCTGCGATCAATTAATCAACGGTATAATGGAGTTGTAATTGTATTCGTGGGGGTGTGGTTTCAGTGCGGAGAGTGACTGGTGTTCTCCTGGGCGTTTTGTTGTTACTCGGACTTATCATGTTACCGGTTGGTGTTCTTATGGCCGACGAGGCAGTTGTGGTTGCGGCAGGTGAAACCAGAGAGGGTGCAACCTTTCTGGCCGGGGATGAAGTAAGGATCGATGGAGTAATTAATGGAGATCTCTATGTGGCAGCCGAGAACATTTATGTAAATGGCTCAGTCAATGGAGATATTATCGGGGCGGGTAGGACCCTGGTGATTTCGGGAACGGTCGAGGGTGACGTCCGGGCAATTGCGCAGACCATTCGTTTAAAAGGGCCCATCGCGGGTTCCGCTACTATTGGCAGCGATTCACTGTATTTCGAGAAGCAGGCCACCATTGGACGGGATCTGGTAGTCGGCGGTTCCACCGCCAACCTCGATGGCTTGATTAATGGCAATATCTTTGGCGGGGTGGAAAACCTCTTTCTAAACGGCGGCATTGCCCAGAACGTGAAGGTTCACGTGCGTATGATCAACGTTGCCGACGGGGCTTCGATTGGCGGGAACCTCACTTACGTGAGCAGCGATAAAGGCTACATCAGTGAAAAAGCCCAGATTGGCGGCAGCCTGCTCTGGAAACCAGACACGGCTGAAAAAACTGTCAAGCAGGAATCACCCTGGTCTGTAGGTGGCTTCCTGATCAGTCTGGCGGGAATCCTGATCATCTATGCGCTGGTTAAGAAATGGCGCCCGCAGATCTGGGATAACCTGGCTCAGCCGGCTCGCGACAAAGTATTGTCGGCCGCAGGAATCGGACTGTTACTGCTGTTTGCAGTCCCAGTGCTGGCCATACTGGTAATGATTACGGTGATCGGAATTCCTTTGGGGATGATGGTTCTCATCACCTATGGAGTTCTGTTGTATCTTTCTAAGCTGGTAGTCTCCCTCTACCTGGCTGATCTGTTGAAGGTCAGATACAATATGCAGCAGTCCTGGGTTTGGTTTGCAGTCCTGGTGGTCTTGATGCTGATTGTCCATGCACCTTATGTTGGCTGGATTATATCGGTCGCGGTACTGTCCCTGGGGTTAGGGTGCGGATTCTATGCCCTCTTTGGGAATAATGGCCCCAAAACCGAGGTCCCGGATACTGTGGCGTAATGAACTGAAAAACGATTAGTAAGTGTCTTACCCTACAGTTTAGCAAGCTGGGTTTATGCGACTGGAGGCGGGTGGTCAATCGCGATCACTCCGCTTCTTTTTTGATGACGGGCAATCCCCTGGCATCAAACATGGTGCACCCGGTCTTATCTGCCTGTTTACCTAATCAAGCTCTGCCATCTTGGATAGTATGGCTTTTCGCCAGCGGTAGAAGGTGGTCGGGGATAGATTCAACTCCTGCATCACCAGTTTTTTGGCCTCGTTTTTGGGAAGCCCGCTTCCCCAGTAGACGTTGATGAACCTGCGATAGTGTGGTTTCTTCAGTTCCGCCTCAATGGCTGTCTCCACGTTCTTCCTGACCCCGAGGTACTTTTTTTGACACTCCTCCAGGTAAAGTATCTGCAGATCGATAGTGCGAGTCAGAACCTGCTGTTTCTCATCCTGATAAGCGACCCACTCCGAACCGTTCAATACCTGGCGTTCACCCTTCAGCTCCAGCAACCTCTCCTGAAGTTTCGGTATTACCTTCTCATAGTGAACGTATTGATAGAGATGCTTTTCAGGGTCTGAGTTACACCTTTTAGTTGAGGTATCGGGTGTTTGGTACATACACATCCTGGCTCCATTAAGCGCTGATGTTCATAGTCTTCGCTTGACTGGCGAGTTTCTATTCTTATACAGCGATAATAATCGGTGAATTCGCCGGGTTGGAGGCGGCTGGTTGGGCGTTTCGGGTTCCTGAGATGGCTAAGTTAGGTCTATAATTATGAAAGTGAGAGTTCAACTAGGCACCACCCGGCATGGATTCTTTTACTTAATTGGACCGGGTGCTTCAGCATCAAACCGGGCAGAGATCTAAAACCCACGGGTTGGATAATAAATAAAACAGTAGGTGATTAACAATGAACAACGCGCAACTGGGACCATTCAACATGGATCATCCGGGGTTACATGACCTGATCAAATCGCAGCAGGCGGCTCACCGACTGGTGGTCTACCGCGGACTGCTGAAGGATCAAGTTGTAGTAAGTTTTCTCGATTTACTGCAAACCCTTACCTCGTATCCCTCAACGGTAATGGAAACCCTTAATGCTTATCATGATTTCGTCTATAACTTGATATACCACTTAACGCCGGGGGATTGGCCGGATGCCTGGCAGAGGTACCTGGTGACCGCGATACTGGCTGACGAGAATCCCTTTTCGCGCCAAGCTGAATACCTGCCGCTAGCGGAAATAAACCCTTCGCTCCGTGAGGCGGCCCGGCATGACCTGACCTGTCTGCAGCAGATGTTCCTGACGCCCGCAGAAACCATCCGCCGGGCGGTCATGGAGCGGAGCGGAGAAAACCCGATCGCTGATTCAGGTTTAAACCTTCCCGCCTGGGAAGAGATGAGGCTTTCCGGTCCTGATTCACCGGAGAACCTTCCGGTACTCCTCAAATCAATCAACTGGGGAGAGGATATTGATAAGGTGGCCGCATACTATCGTGCCAACAGTACCGGACAATTCCAGCGTTTTCGGGCTTTCCGCTGGGAGAAATGTGGCGAAGAGGGCCGTCTTACCGGGATTAGCCGACCGGACACGGTTAGCCCTCAGGACCTGGTCGGTCTGGAGAAACAGCAGGCGGAACTTAACATCAATACTGAATATTTTTTAGCGGGACTGCCGGCCAATCACATCCTGCTTTACGGACCGCGCGGGACTGGCAAGACTTCGATGGTCAAATCACTCTTGACCAGTTATTATCAACAGGGCCTGCGTATTATTGAACTACCCAAACAGGATCTTAATGACCTGCCGGCCATACTAAATCTGGTGAGTGACCGGGCCTTCCACTTTATAATCTTTGTAGATGACCTGTCGTTCGAGGATTATGAGGTGGGTTACAAGGTGTTGAAAACCGTTCTGGAAGGTGGAATGGAGAAGCTTCCTGGCAATGCTCTTATTTATGCGACCTCCAATCGCCGCCATATTATTAAGGAGTTGTTCAGCGACCGTGAATTCAATGAGATACACGGGGATGACACCGTGCAGGAAAAACTGTCAATCGCTGACCGTTTCGGCATCACCATAACCTTTCCTTATCCCAGCCAGCCATCCTACCTGGCCATTGTCCGGGGATTGGCTCGCCATCATAATCTGGAGCTGAGTGATGAGGAACTGATACGGCAGGCCATGCAATGGGAGAAAAGCCACTCGGGGCCCTCCGGACGCACCGCCCGACAGTATGTGGACCATCTCGTCGCCGAGTCCAGATACCAACGCCGGACGAGGTAACCGGCGG
>DCTH01000013.1:10163-28360 GCA_002329495.1 Syntrophothermus sp. UBA1445
GTCCCCATGATGCATTTTGCATCAAGGGGACAGTCCCCGTGATGCACGTCCCCTGCCCCATGCCCGCCCCGGCTAAAAAAAGTTGAGCCAATACCAGGAATTCTTAGCTGGAGAACGAATTATCCTGTAGAGGCAAGACCTTCTTTAGAAATCTATTCCACTCTTGACGAAGCCCTCCTNNCTGGTGTTTCGATACTTGTAGCCTTCAGCTAACGTGAAGAGGAAGGTTAAGCGTATGGACTCTTTGATAGACCTATTTATAAGCCTTATCAACAGTATGGCGGTAATAATTGTAGTTGCTTATGTAATTACCCGCAGTCATTTCTACACGGAAATACTGGAAAAGAAACTCACTCCCGTCAACCAGCTTCTTCTGGTGATGATCTTTGGTGTCTTCTCCATCTACGGGACCCTCAGCGGGATCAAGGTCTTTGATGCCTACGCCAATATCCGCGACCTGGGTCCGGCTATCGCCGGACTTATTGGAGGGCCCTGGGTGGGGCTGGGTGCCGGATTGATTGGAGCAGCCCATCGGTTCCTGCAGGGGGGATTCACCGAACTGGCCTGCTCCACAGCAACCATTGTAGCGGGCCTGATGGCCGGTCTGGTGTACAAGTGGAAAAGAGGCGAGTTCATCGGGGTCAGCGGGGCAGTAATCTTCGCGATTGTGGTGGAACTCGTTCACATGGGCTTGACCCTGCTGCTCAGCCGCCCCTTCGACCAGGCGGTGGTGGTGGTTAAAACCGTAATTGGACCCATGGTGGTTGCCAATGCTATGGGAATGGGAGTCTTCGCCTTCATAATCTCCAATCTGATGAAAGAGAGGGCTACCGAGGCCGAGAAGAGGCAGATTGAGGGAGAACTCCTGGTGGCCCGGGAGATTCAGATGAGTATTGTACCCCGTATCTTCCCGCCCTTCCCCGAACGATTCGAATTTGAGATCAATGCGGTTCTGGAACCAGCTAAAGAAGTTGGCGGCGACTTTTACGACTTTTTCTTTATTGATGACAATCATCTCTTTTTTGTAATTGGAGATGTTTCCGGTAAGGGTGTACCGGCTTCTCTGTTCATGGCCGTCACCAAGACCTTATTCCGGGTTGAGGCCAATTTGGAGACTGGTCCCCAGGATGTGATGTCCCGGGTAAATAACGCCTTGTGCCGCGATAATGATACGGGGATGTTTGTAACTGTTTTCTGCGGAATACTGGATACCGGTACCGGGCGGGTCCAGTATGCTAACGGAGGCCATAACCCTCCTTATGTGGTGCGCCGTAATGGCCGTATCGAGAACCTGTCAGCAGGGGGAGTGGCTCTGGGGATAATTGAAGAGGTGAGCTACAAACCGGTTGAAATCGTATTAGACAAAAATGAGCTACTGGTGATGTTTACTGATGGAGTGACGGAGGCCATGGACAGGAAAGGTAACCTGTTTACCGAGGACAGGTTGATTGAAACCTTAGCGAGCTATCAGGGGATCGGGGTCGAAGAGACTACCGAAAATATACTGTCTGCGGTTCGCAGTTATGCGGCTGGTGCGGCCCAATCCGATGATATTACCATTCTGGTTCTTAAATACCTGATGAGCGGTATTAGTGATTAGGCAGGGCATCTAATCGGGTACGCGCCCTGATAATTAAAATTATCAGATCCAGAAAAAAAGGAGGCAGCGAAATTGTTAAAAATAAGTGAGAGGAAGCAGGGTGATATCCTGGTACTGGGACTTGAGGGGAGGCTGGATGCCAGTACGTCAAGCACCCTGGAAACGCGTCTGTCAGGTTCGATTGCGAGTGGACAAATCAAAATAGTCTTGGACTTTTCATCCCTGGATTACATAAGCAGTGCTGGACTGAGAGTTCTCCTCATGGGTGCCAAAAGGACAAAAAATGCCAGTGGCAAACTCGCCCTTGCGGGCCTCAAGAGTCATGTCAGAGAAGTATTTGATATTGCCGGATTTAGCTCCATCCTGTCAATCTTTTCGTCACCGGACGAAGCTACTAATTCCTTTTAAATCGTAGCGTTCTTGGCCCAAGTATTCGACCCTGTCAGCGTCTCAGTAGACCCCCATATCTATTAACGGAGGGATAGCAATGAATCTTGATATGATCGAGCAGGTATTCCCTGCAAATGTTGAGGAGGTTCCCGTGGTCGTAGAACACGTGTCTGGTTTAGCCGAATTGGCGGGTGTTCATCCCAAGCGAATTATGCATCTCGAACTGGCAGTAGAGGAAGCGGTAATGAATATCTGCAGTTATGCCTATGAGAAGCCACCCGGCACGGTAACCGTTCGGGTTTCAAGTGAGGACGACCGCCTTACGGTGCAGCTTATTGATGAAGGGGTTCCATTCGACCCCCTGTCCCTGGAAGAGCCCGACATCAAAGCTGCGCTGGAAGACAGGAAGATTGGAGGACTGGGGGTCTTACTGATTCGCCGGGTAATGGATGAGGTTCATTATCAACGGAAAGACGGTTTGAACATCCTGACTATGGCCATGCTTATGAATCAACAACCGGAACAGTGACCATCAGTGGTAGGCCGAAATCAGGGCCGATAGCCGATATTCAGGAAGGCGGAATTGTCGGCTGGATGGCTTTGGTGTTTAGGTTTTTCCGGCGTTAGTTAGGGGGAGGTACTAATGTTATTTCCTAAAGGAATCCGGTTACTAATCGGTTTTCTGACAGTTGGCTTTATGATGTTTGGCATCCTGATTCCCGGTGCGGCATGGGCCGCTCCTTCCAGTCAGGGGGATCAGTTGCGGACCGTGATATCTCAAATGACCCTGGAGGAAAAGGTCGGGCAGATGTTTATGGTTGATTTCCGGCAGTGGGACGGTAAGAATGTGATGGAGATCAACCCGGACATTGAAAAGGTAATTAAGAAGTACCGCCCAGGCGGGGTTATCCTCTTTAAAGAGAATGTAGTTAATACCGATCAGACGGTGCGGCTGGTGGATCAGTTGCAGAGAGCTTCCGGAAGCGTGCCGCTCCTGATGGCCATTGACCAGGAGGGGGGACTGGTGGCCCGGATCGAATATGGAACCATGATGCCCGGCAACATGGCTTTGGGAGCAATTGACTCCCCGAAGGACGCCATGCTGGCCGGTGAGATAACGGGACGTGAGCTCAAGGCCCTGGGGATCAACGTTAACCTGGCCCCGGTGGTGGATGTCAACATTAACCCGGATAACCCGGTAATTGGGGTGCGATCATTCGGGTCTGATCCCGCCAGGGTTGGCGAACTGGCGGTTGCGTACATAAAGGGGCTTGATGCTGCGGGAGTAGCCTCTGCTGCCAAACATTTCCCCGGTCATGGAGATACCGCGGTAGATTCTCATTTGGCCCTGCCTACCTTGCCACATGACCTTAACCGCCTGCAACAGGTGGAACTGAAACCATTCCAGATGGCTATCGACCAGGGAGTGGACATGATACTTTCAGCTCATGTCACCTTCCCGGTTATTGATAACACCAAGGTGAAGTCGCTGAAGGACGGTCAGGAGATTTCGATTCCGGCCACCCTTTCTGCACGGGTAATGACCGACCTCCTGCGCAACCGGATGGGGTTTACGGGAATAATCATCACCGATGCCCTGAAAGGGATGAACGCAATCAATGATAATTTCGGCACCGAAGAGGCCGTAGTTGGTGCGATAAAGGCCGGGAGTGACATCATCCTCATGCCCGCCGATCTGGATAAGGCATATAACGCGGTGCTGGGAGCGATAGAGAAAGGAGAGATTCCAGAGAGCAGGATTGATCAGTCCGTCGAGCGGATCCTGGCCCTCAAGGTAAAACGGGGTATCATCCAAATCGGTGAAAATGGAATTAAACCGGGAGCGGGCATCACGACCGGACTGGACAGCAAACTCCAACAGGCTCGTGAGGTAGTGGGTCGCTCGTCCAATCTGCGCGTGGGACAGGAACTGGCGGAGCGAGCGGTCACCCTGCTGAAAAATGATAATAACCTCCTGCCGTTTGAATTACGCGACCAGTCGCGGATCGTGATCCTGGCACCCTATGAGGAATACCTCGAACCCATGGTGCAAACCCTGCAGGAGATGGTTAAGGCGAGGGCCATCACCGGGGTGGATATAAAAGCATTCGCTTACACCGAGATAAAGACTCTGACAGCGGAACAGAGAGCCGCTATTGATGCTGCTGACTACGTGGTGTTGGGAAGCTACAGCAGTAATACGGCCACCCGAAATCCCGGCCAGCACTGGATACCTGATTTTGTCTCGGAAGTGGTCGATTATACCAACCTGATTAACCGGCCTACCGCGGTTATGGCAATCCGTAATCCTTACGACATCATGTACCTACCGAAAGCCCAGGCTTATCTCTGCGTGTATGGACGGGCAGCGGGGCCCAATACCCCCGCCGGGATTAAAGCGATTTTTGGGGAGATCAACCCGCAGGGGAAACTGCCGGTAGCCATACCCACCGCAGACGGGAAAAGCATTCTTTATGCTCGGGGCCATGGACTTACTTATAAGACCTCAGCTACGGTCCGGAGTTGGCAGTATGAATTGATAAAGAAGCTCCGGGATAAAAATTCGGGCTTTACCGACACCTTGAATCACTGGGCGGCAAAGAGCATCAACCGGTTGAAGCTGATCGGACTGGTGAAGGGTTACCCCGATGGCAGCTACCGCCCGGGCAACCTGGTCAGTCAGAAGGATGCGGCAACGGTGGCCATGAAACTGGCGGATCCGCCACTGAATCAGTCGCTGGTTAACATAACGTCACAGCAGCCGGCCACCCGTCTGCAAGCCGCCTTGTGGCTGGCGGATATGGCGGGATTACAGCCAGTTGATAGCATTGCTCCGCCATTTAAGGACCTGTCCGGGGTCCCTTCCCAGTACATTGGATACCTGCAGGCTCTCTATCAGCAGGGGGTTATATGCGGCACTCCGGCGGGGAAGTTTGAACCGCAGCAGCCCGTGACCCGGGCGGAGCTGGCGGTAATGACTGAGAGGATTCTGCAGATCGGCAAGGAACCCAACCTCTCACCGGATGTGTGTCCAGAGTTGCATGCCCTGCGGATTCATGTGCAGGAGCAGCTTGACTCCATGGACCGGGATCTGGCCCTAGCTGCCTACAAGATCTCCCAGACCGGCCTGACCGGGCAACAGACGCGTTCGATTCTGAATCGACTGGCTGCCGACCATGAGGGAGTATTCGACACCTGTACAGTTAACCGCCAGGGGATCATGACTACGGTTGAACCCGCTATTTATAAGGAATTTGAGGGGTCGGACATCAGTGACCAGGAACAGGTGGTAAGACTCCAACAAACGAAAGCCCCGGTACTCAGCAACGCTTTTATCGCCGTGGAGGGCTTTGCCGCAGCCGACCTGGAAAGACCGGTCTTTTCGTCTGACCGGGAACTGGCAGGGTCCGTCAGCATGCTGCTCGAACCCGGGAAGTTGTTTACCCCCTTTACGAGATCCTTCCCGGAATTTGAGATGATGGTGGTGCAGAAGGATGGCTTCATTCTCTTTGACAGCGATCCGACCCAGATTGGTCGCAACGCCTTTACCGATCCGTTGTACCAGTCATTCCCCGATCTGCTGAATCTGTGCCGGCAGATAACCGCTAAGCGATACGGCAAGGGCACTTATTCGTTCTGGGACGAGAATCGGCTGCAGGTGGTAGAAAAGACAGCATATTGGAGTACCGTGGGGCTTCATGGCACCGATTGGCGGGTAGTGATGATTCCCAGAGTTGCGGTGAATACTGGTCAGGGTGATAAACCGCAGGTGATGGTGGAGGAGCCGCGGCAGGACCCGGTCAAACCTACTCCCGGCAACAGCAGTACGGCCCACGGACCAGTCGTCCCGGTCGGGCAAGATACTGCTTACCAGGTTTCATTGATCGATGCCCTTCTCATTGGGCTATATGATGGTACGGTATCTATCGGGGAACTGAAACAGCACGGAGATATGGGTATTGGAACCTTTAACCGTTTGGACGGCGAGATGCTGGCCCTGGATGGGATCTTTTACAAGATGAGATACAACGGGCAGGCCATTCCCGTGCCGGATAGCGAGACTACGCCCTTTGCGGCGGTGACCTTTTTCAATACCGATCAAAGGTTATCACTGGCGGATATCGGGAGCTATAACCTGCTGCAGGATAAACTAAAGAGCTTGATAACCAATCCCAACATCTTTTATGCCATTCGTATTGACGGGGAGTTTGACTATGTCAAGGCGCGTTCCGTGCCACCCCAGGAGAAACCATATCCGCCGCTCAGCCAGGTGACAGATAAACAACCTACCTTTGAATACCACCAGGTAAAGGGAACGATAGCTGGCTTCTGGTGTCCGGATTACGTGGAAGGTATTAATGTACCTGGTTTCCACCTGCACTTCATAACGGAAGACCGTACTTCGGGAGGGCATTTATTGGAGTGCCGGCTTACCAGGGGAACGGCCCTGCTGGATTTAACACCCGAACTGCACCTTAACCTCCCCACCACCGCTGATTTTGCCGGTCTTGATTTGACACCGGACCGGGGAGGGGAACTGGAGAAGGTTGAGAAGTAGTCGACCCTTTTTGGTTAGTTAACATAACATACGAGGGAAGGACAGTATTATGGGCAGCAGTATCACAATACACAGGGAACAGATCCAGGATTTCAGGGAGCTCAAAGTAACCGGCCGACTGGATTCCGGTACTACTCCTCAGTTGTCACAGGCATTGGAAGAAGAGGTTAAAGCAGGCCACAACCGGGTTATGCTGAACCTGCTGGAGGTTGAGTTTTTGAGTTCCGCTGCTATCAGGGTATTGCTTCAATATTACAAGGAATGTCGCAAGCGTCAGGGATTCCTGGTGGTTCAGCCCTCTGCAGCGGTGCGTTCGACCCTGACCATGGTAGGTATGACTGATTTGTTTTCCAGCCCGGCGCGGATTAATAAAAAGGTGGTTGATATTGATATATAGGCAAGAAACCACCACAGCTCAGCACTGGATAATGGTGAATGAGCTTTTATGGGGATCGTAAGAACACCAGTCAATTTCACAGCTTACTACAATCGGCCGATAAGGAGAGGATAACCAATATGAAACGGTTTCTTGATGGGATGCTGAACGTGCGCGCCATGGACCGGAATGAAGTACAGCTCGCTATTGACTGGGCAGCCGCCGAAGGGTGGAATCCTGGTATTCATGATGCGGAGTGTTTTTATTTCGCTGATCCCCATGGTTTTTTCCTGGCCGATTATGAGGGACAACCAGTCGGATGCGTTTCCGCCGTCCGTTATGATAACACCTTCGCGTTTGTAGGACTCTACCTGGTTAAGCCGGAGCTTCGTGGTCAGGGGATTGGCTCGGCCCTGGCTGACCGGGTTTTTAAATACCTTGAAGGGGTGGAGTCGATCGGCAATGATGCGGTGATTGAGCAGCAGGATAACTACACCCGTTACGGGTTCCGTATGGCCCACCGCAACATCCGTTACCGGGGGAATAGTATGAACTGTGAGCCGGAATCAACAGGCATCGTGGAGTTGGGAGAATTCTCATTCTATGAACTGCTGCGTTATGACCGGACGATGTTTCCGACTCCCCGTACCCAGTTTTTGCGGTGCTGGATCAGTCAGCCCGGCGGCACGGCATTGGGTTTTACCCGTGGTCAAGGACTACTGGGGTATGGAGTCATGAGGAAGTGCCGTCAGGGATATAAGATCGGGCCGCTTTTTGCTGATAATGAAGAGGTGGCAGAGGCTTTATTCATTGCATTGACTGCCCGGGTCGGGAAAGAGGAGTTTTACCTGGATATCCCGGAGCCCAATCCAGGAGCGATGGCCCTGGTTAAAAGGCATAACCTGGAGCCGGTCTTTGAGACGGGACGCATGTTCATCGGGAAACCACCGGTCATTCCGATGTCCAAATTGTTCGGCATCAGCACCTTCGAACTGGGCTAAGTGGTATGCTTCGAATGCAAACTGTTCCGGGAAAGGAGTAGATACATATGAAAATCACCTCCAGACTTGAAGATCAGACTCTGGTGCTTAGTCTGCAGGGCAGGTTGGACGCGTTTCATGGTGGTGAACTGCAAAAGGTTATTGACCAGAACCTTCGCAACCAGCAGGTTATATACGTGGTTGTGGATATGTCGGGGGTCGATTACCTGAGCAGCGCCGGCCTTCGCGTTATCCTGGCCCTGTACAAGAACCTTCGTAAGCGGGATGGGGTTCTGACCCTGGCCGGACTGCAGGCTTACTGCCGGGACGTCATTGAAATGGCTGGATTTGCACCGACCCTTCCCCAATTTGCTTCAGTTGGCGAGGCTCTTCAGTTCTGTGACCAGGTCATAACCGAGAAGCGGCACCTGGAGACCTGGGATGAACTGGAGACTATTAATGCTGAGTGCGGTACCTTTCGGATTATCCCCGGCAGCCAAGAACCGGGAGCAGTCCTGGTGATGGGCGATGTAAAGGATGTTTTGTATTCTCGGGTTTCGGTGGACCATCTATGTTCCAAGAAATTCTCGGAGACCGAGTATTCTATCGGTTTAGGTGGGCTGGGCAATCAGCTTGAGGACTACTTCCCGATTATGGGGGAGATGATGACCATAGGCGGAACCATGGTCTGGCTGCCTACCGATGGCCACGATACCCCGGATTTTCTGATTCCCCAAAAGGATACCGGGCAGGTGACCCTGCGCACCGGTTTCAATGTCTCCATCAGCGGGGGTTTTAATGAACTGATGATGTTTGACAGCTGCGAAGAGGGAGGCACCACCATAACCACCCTCTACCGGACTCTGTTTCAGATAGCTCGCCGCCGGCGGCCTGATTTTCACGGGGTCATCGGGCTGGCGATTCGAGCCCAGATGTCATCCGTTTTCGGATCGGGTATCTTGAAATCACCTATTGTGGATTTTAAGCCCGCTAATGGAGAGATGGTAACTGCACCCTCGAATACGGCTGAGTGGTTTGAGTTTGACCATACTCCCCGTCATACTGATGTGACCGGACTCATCTGCGGCGTAGGTGCGGATCTGACTGCTGACCTTTCCTACTACGACAAGGACCAGTTCGATGCCGTATTCTACATTAACCCGGCCAACGTTGGCGGTAACGACTTGCAGCTGCACAACCATGGAGTTGTCTTCAGTAAGCTGCAGATGGCACCAAAGGCGGTAAATATCGAGAAAGAGATACGCCAGGTAGTGGACAACGGCGAGTTCATCGATATGCGGCATCTCCTGGACAGCTCGGCCATAAGCCGCGGATTTCTGGGGGTAAGCTATATTCAGGAATTCCGTCCTGATCCCAAAGGAAGGCGGGGTATCTGAACCGGGACCCCTGGCCAGGCTGTACAGATTCCGCACGCCATTTGGTCCGAGACCGCACTTGGCCAACGGCAGCCCACTCACAAAACGTGCCCACGTAATGGGATATCGATTTCGGGGTGTAATAGATTATCAGTGTAAATGTACGAGGGACAGCGTGGCCGTCCCTCGATTGCGCTTATTTACCGGCCGCAGCCCTTTCGGCGGCTTCTTCGGCGCGCAGATCCTTGCGCAGGATTTTGCCGGTGCCGGGCTTGGGGAGGGCTTCGCGATACTCGATGGCTCAGGGATACTTGTAGACCGACATTTGTTCGCGGGCCCAGGCCACCAGTTCTTCTTCGGTAACTTTTCCAACGTAATGTTTCTCCCATATTCACTCCATAGGTTTGAATCTCATGTTACACCCTTCTTAGCATTGATACTGCTCTGAAATCCAACAACTTGTACACATAACACCCACGACATATTGCGTATGGTGGCTGTTCCGGAAGCATCAGGCGTTTGTGGAATGGAAGTCTGCGGGCCTGTGACTCTGGATATTGATGGATACTAATCTGTCAATATCTAGTGTAAGATGGTTTTAGTGGTATGGTTTTTTGGGTTAGGTGGGGGTGTGGTTAAGTGCAGATGCACACACAAATTGGCTACGGGAGGGACGATTTTGCAGAGCTACTGGAAATTTCTTTTGGGGTTGGTGTTACTGATAGTTTTGGGGGTGATTGCTTTTAATCAGGTTCCAACAATGAAAACAACCAGCGAATTTGAATCATTCCTGGCCCAGCACGAGGCTCAGGTGAGCTCACTAACCAAAGAAGAGAGTCTGGCCTATGTAAAGGCCACGGTTAGCGGTAATGAGGCGGATTATCAAAAGGTATCCGAGTTGTCGCTCGCGGTAGATAAGATCTATGCCAATAAGGAGGATTTCCAAAAGTTAAAAGCATGGAAGGAATCCAACCGGATTAAGGATCCCCTGTTAAAGCGGCAGCTGGATCTCCTCTATCTCGACTACCTGGGTAACCAGATTGACGAAAAGAAATTGGAAGAGATGATCAACCTGCAGACCAGGATTGAACAAAAGTTCAACACCTACCGGGTTGAGGTTGATGGGAAGAAACTGACTGATAATGAGGTTCTCGAAATCCTTAAAACCTCCACTGATAATCAAGAACTGGAGCGGGTGTGGAAGGCCAGTAAAATAATCGGGGAACTGGTAGCTCCGGATCTTTTGATCCTGGTTAAGTTGAGGAATGAGGCTGCGCGGGAACTCGGCTTTGACAACTTTCACCAGATGCAGCTCAGTTTGAGCGAGCAGGACCCTGAGGAGATTGAAGCTTTGTTTGATGAGTTGGACGAATTGACCCGGGATGCGTTCGCACGTTATAAACAGGAGATGGATATCTTACTTGCCCAGCGGTATAAGATTGCGCCGGAGGACTTGAGGCCCTGGCATTACCAGAACCCATTCTTCCAGCAGGCACCCCAACTGTATGACGTGAATCTGGACCAATTCTATGCCGATCAGGATCCAGTCGAATTGATCAGGCAGTATTATGCTGGTCTGGGTATGCCGGTTGATGATTTAATCAGCAGAAGCGATCTCTACGAGAAACCGGGCAAGTACCAACATGCATACTGTATCGATATCGACCGGGAGGGCGACACCCGGGTAGTGGCTAGTATCAAGCCTAATGCTCTGGGCCTCTACACTCTGCTGCACGAGTTTGGACATGCGGCCTACTTCAAATACAGCGACAGTGATATGCCCTGGCGGTTGCGATATCCGGCTCACACCTTCACTACCGAAGCGGTAGCCATATTGTTTCAGGATATGCAGTCCAACTCGGTGTGGATTCACGAGATGACTGGCACTTCCGAAGTAGCGGCCCAACGTATTAGGGAGGCGTGTCAACGCCAAACAGTTGTGAATGCCCTGGTATTAAGCCGCTGGATACAGGTGATGTATCGTTTCGAAAAAAGCCTGTATGAAAACCCGGATCAGGACATTAACAAGCTGTGGTGGGATCTGGTGGAAAAGTATCAGATGCTGAAACGTCCCGAAGGGAGAGATCAGGCGGATTGGGCTTCCAAGATTCACATCACCTCTTACCCTGCATACTATCACAATTACCTGCTGGGGAACCTCCTGGCCTGTCAGTTAAAACACTATATCGACACGGAAGTTCTGAAAAGTGACAGCCCCGCCTATATTGGCCAAACCGAGGTAGGGGACTACCTGAGAGAAAAGGTATTTAAACCAGGTCTGCGATACCACTGGAATGAGATGATTGAAAAGGCCACCGGCGAAAAACTGACCCCCAAATACCACGCCGAACAGTACGTCGGCTCGTAAGATAGGAAACATGCATCACGGGGACAGTCCCCGTGATGCATTTCGACTGTAAGGAAAGGGATGATTTTTTGAATCTGTTTGCTATACCGGGAGAATTGGGGAAAGAGGAATTCGTGGAACCTTTGCTGCCTGACCGGGGTATTCTGGTCGAGCGCATCATCTCCACCGGCCAGGTGTCACCACCGGGATTCTGGTATGACCAGGACCGGGATGAACTGGTGATGCTGCTGCAGGGTGAAGCCACCCTGGGATGGCCAGATGGAAGCACCCGGCAGATGAAAAAAGGGGATTGGCTTTTGATCCCGGCTCATGAACTCCACCGGGTGGAGCGTACCTCAATCGATCCCCCCTGCATCTGGCTGGCAATTCACGGAAAACTCAAATGAATCACGGGGACAGTCCCCAAGATGTAAAATGCAGCATGGGGACTGTCCCAGTGATTCACAGTGCGTTATAGTGTAGTTGTGTCAGCGGAGCGGTAAAACAGGGGTAGGAGAGGAATTATGACAAGAGAAGTTGGAATCGTGGGGGTGGGTCATACCCGTTTTGGCAAATGGAACGGATCGTTCACCGATATGTGCTGCCGGGCGGCGGTCGAAGCCCTGGAGGATGCCAGAATCCGCAGGGGATCGGGACAAGTCGACCAGCTGCTGTTATCCACTATGGGTGCGCAGACCTTGAACCATCAGAGCGGGGTGGCGTCGGCGCTGGTAGATACGCTGAACCTCCGCCCGGCAATGGCGGAGACGGTGGAGAACGGGCCAGCGTCGGGGGCTTCTGCAGTAAAATTTGCCTATACAGCCATCGCGAGTGGGTTGTGTGATGTGGTACTGGTGATTGGTGCCGAGATGATGAGATCGGTCGACAGCAGAAGATGTACCGATCTGGTGGCTACACTGCTGCACCCGAAGGTGGAATACCCTTATGGTTTAACCCTGCCGGCTATGGCCGGACTATTTACCCGGCTCTGTACGGACCGCTACGGGGTCACGGAGAAGGATCTGGCTCTGGTGGCAATAAAGAACCACCACCACGCCATGTATAACCCACTGGCTCAGTTTCATGCCGAACTAACGGATGAAAAGCTATTCGGCGAGGGGGCGAGAAACCCTTATGTGGCGGAACCCCTTCGTTTATATGATGTATGTCCGGTCTCAGACGGTGCGGTGGCCCTGGTATTGTGTGCCATGGATGCTGCTGACCGTTTTTCCAGAAAACCGGTGCAGATCCGGGGTATCGGTCAGGCAACCGATACCCATGTCGTGGCTGAGCGGGAGGTGCCGACAGATCTGTTGGCGGTGCGCCTGGCATCTCAGCGGGCTTACGCCATGTCCGGGCTTACACCGCAGGACATTGATGTGGCTGAACTGCATGATGCTTTTGTCATTCTGGAAATCGTGGAATCAGAGGAGGCCGGGTTCTTTCCCAGAGGTCAGGGCCATCTCGCAATACGGCGAGGGGAGACCATGATCGGTGGCCGGATACCAATCAACACTTCCGGGGGATTGAAGGCCAAGGGGCACCCGCTGGGAGCTACTGGGGTTTCTCAGATCCACGAACTGGTAGTACAGCTCCGGGGTGAAGCCGGGGAACGGCAGGTCAAGGGCGCCAAAGCCGGTCTGGCCGTTAATTTTGGAGGCTTCGGCAACAACGTGGTCGCCACCGTGCTAACCAGGGGGGAATCAATATGAATGACCGGTTTTACGCCTACCAGT
Organism: Syntrophothermus sp. UBA1445; assembly: GCA_002329495.1. Taxonomy (GTDB): domain Bacteria; phylum Bacillota; class Syntrophomonadia; order Syntrophomonadales; family DTU052; genus DTU052. Next base: position 23,527 of record DCTH01000013.1, read on the forward strand.
GCCAGATCTGCGATGAGCTGCATTACCCGCGGCACTACCTGTGCCGCCGCTGTGGGGGAGAATCGTTTAATACCATATTGATAACGGGCGAGTGTGAACTGCTCACCTGGACCCGTTTGCACAACCTTCCGGAAGGATTCCATCAGCCTTATTTAACCTTCGGCATCGTTCGTTATCCCAATGGGCTCAGGGTATCAGGACACCTAAAGGTTAAGAACCCTCAGATAGGGATGAAATTAAACACCACAGTTGGCCAAATAAGAACCCGGGATAATAACATCGAACTCGGATTCATCTTCACCGAGATAATCGAAGAATAATGTACCGGGTGTGAACTTGCAGAAGACCGGTTTTCAGACCAGCCAAAATACAGCAAACCTGTCCCCGTGTCCCAAGGCATGAGACACGGGGATCAGATTGGCCAGTCACTGAAATTTGGGAAACTTACAAAACCTGATAATGTTATTTCTTGTTCTGCTGACGGTTATTATCCCGGCGGTTTTCTTGTCGGCGTTGTTGCTCTTCACGTTCCCGCTCAATGCGTTCTCTTTGTTCTCTGATATCCTGCTCTCTGCAGCCCATTCATATTCACCTCCTTTTTAAGACGTCCAATATATTTTGCGGTTTTGCGTCAGGTTTCATTCTGTGGCTGGTTGGCTATATATGGTGTCAGTGAAGANNGGCAGAAAGTCATGCAGGGAGGCTGAGGGGCCGCTAATCGAACAGATTCATCTGCCGGATCCTCGTCGATGAGTTGAGAGACGTGGAGAGGGTTTCGCTTTTCACATCAGGGCTTACCTTTACCTGTACTGCTTCACTGTGCCAGCGGGCCAGCCGGCGGAGCGCCTCCAATTGTTCGGAGCGGCCGGTGCGGGCTTTGTGGAGCGCCCTTTCCAGAGTACGGGAAGAATTCATTATATCACTTTCATTTACCGGGAAGGGAAAACCATCCTTGCCGCCGTGGGCGAATGAGTAGCGTACCGGGTCTTTAAAACTGGCCGGTACTCCCCAGGCGACTTCGGCAACCAGGCATAATGCCCTTAGGGTACCGGCACCAACACCCGGGGTTTGGAGTAGGGTTTCAAAGTTCTGTGCCTGGTTTTCATAGGCTGCGGTTAAGGCTTTCTTCAGATAACCGGTGCGGGGAATACTGTGATAGCCGGGCATACTCAGGGTATTAACACAGCTCTGTACCTCGTCAACATCTTTTAACAGCTTTTCGGGGTTAGTTTGGGATAACCTGACACAGGACCGGCGTACCAGACTGTTATCCTCAGCCACCAGGTTGAGAGCCGAGCCCACAGCATCGCAGCACACAGCATTGTGGGGTTCATTTGTAAAACTGTGCATATCCGGGCTGAACCAGTGATAACGGCGGGCCTGGCGGATATTCTCGTTCATACCCTGCTGAATAACAGCCCACTCACCCTGCCGGGTGAACACAAAAAAGTGATGATAGATATCGAACCCGTCCTGCACCGCTGCGCTGTCGACCTTGGCTGACAGCCGACTGGCCATAATCAGGTTATCCGCTCCCGAAATGGCAGCCTTGTCCGCCAGGGTTTGAATCTCCAGCGGCGTATTGCGCGACACCCGGCCCTTGCCGCCGGCGAAAAACAGACCTGCTTCGGGTCCAATATCTTTCAGGCCCTCCTTTAAGGCTCCGCAGACGGTCGTAGTTACTCCGGAGGAGTGCCAGTCAAAACCCACTACGCAGCCCAGGGCCTGAAACCAGTAAGGGTCACTTNNATGCCTGAAACCAGTACGGATCCGACAACCGGCGCAGGACCTCCAGCGGACCGGAATCCTCGATAATAACCTCGACAATGGCCGCGCATAGCCGTTTCATATGAACAAACAACCAGGCCGGGCATTTCCCGCCATGCAATGGCAGATTCGCCGTTCCCGTTTTCATGCGACCTAAGTCCTTTCTACAAGTACCTGGATTAATTATACCACTACAACGACACAGGGAACAAATGTTCCCCTTGTAATTCAAATGGAATCTCGAGGGGAAGGGTTCAAACCTCACCCGGAAGAAGCGACATGAAACGGATGGGTTGGCTACCGATATTGAAAAAAAGGAGGTGATAAAGAAGTGAAGCCAAGGTTGGCACAGAAACCGAAAACCGGGTTGAGACACAGGTAGTAAATCTGTCGGCTAACCAACAGCGCTGTGTCCACCCGGTCACAAAACTTACTCTTTCATTTTATCGGCCTGGTTGCCAAGAATAGTAACCATCAGCTGGTTGTCCTGTATCATGGTGCTGATTCTGATCGGGTTTGATTTGTCGTTTTGCACTTTCAGATCCAGTGAACCATACAGGACGGCCGCATCCTGACCATTCGGTACATATTTGACGTTGAGTGAATGCGGATGCCGTTCGAGAATTGATAAACCGGCCAGTGCTGCTGCATTGTACAGGGTGGATGCCACCTGGCATATTCCTCCACCGATATCATTCACCATCTGTTTCCTACTGATCACCGGCGCTAAAGTAAAGCCGTTTTCCCTGGTTCGTTCACCAACCCGGTCATTAAAGGAAAATACCTCTCCCGGCATCAGTACCGTCCCGTCAATCAATTCGGCGGCTTTTTGGATATTGATCGACCGGTTTTGATTGTTATTCAATTGGGTCACGAAAAATGATAATACGGTATCAAACATTTTCAGATCTTCACTGGTGACCTGCGCACCTATTATCCTTTTGGCGATTTTAACCGGTCCCGCTGTTTCTGATTGTAAAGCCTCAATAATCAGATTTGTTGTCTTCTCAAAGTCAATTTCCTCGCCGACTATTTCCTTTTCAACCGAAATCCCGCCCTCCGTAATTTGCAGCGCGGCATCCCGGGCGGGGGTATATATCTCAACATTTATCGATTGTAAATAATCCTGTAACTTGTCCTGGTCCCAGGAAAAAACCATAGGCATATCAACGGGGTCGACCTGCAGTTTCAGCAACTCAATGACCTTGTCAGCACCCTGGTTTTCTTCAACTCTTGCGACTAGAATGTCAATGGTCTTTTGGTAATCATAGGAGAACTTGAAATCTCTTGTCGCCAACGGCCATTCTCTATCACCATCTGTAAGGATGACTTCTTTGGTTATAGGATCGTTGCGCTTGATCGTCTTGAGATATGAAACCGCCCTGGCGGGTTCAAATCCGCTTATGTCCCTGCCATCCACCTTTATCCCATAGGGAATCTCCTGGGCATTGCCAGGCAGAACCCAGGTAACACCGATAACAATATTAAGGATTAGCTGAAAGGCGACAATGAGAGGAAATAAAAGCGTTATGTACTTCATAGCCCCTGACCGCCATCTTTAAATCTTACACGTGGAGCAAAAGGTATTTTAATTTCGCGGTTGAAGTCATGTTATCCAGAAGCTCCTGGGTGATCTTTTCACCCTTTTTGATAATCAGTGTTCCATTATCATCATAGACGTCATCCTTGACTTCCCGCCCCAGAAGGTATTCGCGTTGTTTCTGCTCATACAGCTGCACTGCTTTGGGCTTGTCAGCGACCTGGTCGGATTCCGGTGCCGGAACAACCGGAACAGGTTCTGATTCAACTGGGGCAGATTCGTCAATCATGGTTTCTACCGGAGGTGCGGCCTTATCAGGTTCGGAAGTATGGTAAACCGTCTCCGTTTCAACATCATCAATGGTGCTCAGCAAATGGTCTTCGACCTTCTCATCGACTATCAAAGCATCTTTGCCAAAAGTCAAAGCTGACTTGGCAGGGATGATTCCTTTAACCGTGATGTTGTCAATCAGCTCACAGCCGGTTATCAGCCCGGTATTTTCGTCGATATAAATTTCGCTGATTCTGCCAATGAACTTGCCCTTTTTGGTCAGGGTCTTGCAACCGATTAAACTAACGCCGCTTTCAACCAGCTTAATAGCCCCTGGTTCCTCATTCAACTTCTTCATTATGATGGCTGACTCGATCATAACAGCATCTTTTCCGATGCCCTCTGTCAAAGCGAATGGAATAACATGGGCCCCAAAATACCAGTTTGGAACATCAACCACCAGATATTGAACAGATTTCTTTTCTGCATTGATCAACAACTCGCTTACTTTCCCAATTTCACAGCCACTGGCGATGTCAAAAACGGCCAATCCCTTGATATCAATACTTCGCATCAAACTATCCCTCCAATAGGAATTTATTTATGACAATCCTGCCACCCCTTCCCGGGGCAAGATTTTGCAACGGTTGTTGGGGAACTGCTCTCCAGGTATCAAGAAATTCAACGACATTCAAAACTGCTATGATGCCAGCTTGGCAAACAATACCTCAATATCATCCAGAATGAGGTCTACAATCTCTGGTGGTGGATCCTGTTCCAGGACGGTCTCCAGAATCGTGAGCGTACCGAAATAATCGCCACGTGCTCTGGCTTCAAACGCCTCGGTTATTAATTGCTCAATATCGACATGTGCTCCGGTGTTTCTTGATTCCATAACCACCACATCACCCTCATCAATAATATCTTCTTCTTTATAATGCCCTGCGGGCTGAGGATCGGATTCAAAGGGTCCCAATCCGCCAGGAGCAGGTAACTGTTCCAGTGACTGGTCATGACCGGCGATACTCTCAGGTTCCTGCAAAATGCTATCATCCACCAAAATATCGTCCGCTGCTGTAGCCTGGTCCAGAAGATCCAATTCCAAGTCGGTTACATTTTCATTGGAGTCAATTGCCATAACTTTGCCGGTGTCAGCTTCAGTTGCAGCGGGCTCGTCACTGATAAGGACACTTGGGTCGACCTGGTCTGCTGCCGTATCATCAGTGTCATCCTCAACGCGCGTATCCGGGTCATCCA
>DCTH01000173.1 GCA_002329495.1 Syntrophothermus sp. UBA1445
TTCCTTGATAAATGACGCCGGGAAGGCCCACCGAGTGGGCAAAACGCGGTGAGGTATGTATGGCAAAAACAATGTCGGTGCAACCGTCATACACATAGGGTGCTTCTTCGCTGATGGGGACATCCACCTGCCAGACCGCAGGTGAGTTGATTACGTATCCTGGAACCTGGGGAAGGTTTTCCTCACCTTTACCGCCATCATTACACTTGACCCCTCGCATCATACCACCGACATATTCAGTGACAATGGGATTCCCATCCTGGTCCTCAACCGGCAGCTTAAAGACAATATGGGTGCCAGCCTCATGGGGCATTACTGCCAGGACCTCACCGCGCACCACCACTCTATCTCCCGGCCTTAACGGTCGGAACACCTCCAGACACTCGGTGTAATGGACGACCGTTTGAAAGATATTCTGCATCTGCGGGATATCCACGTAGTAATGCAGGTTCTGCTGGATTGGCCACGTCAGGGCNNATCTGCGGGATATCCACGTACTGGTGCAGGTTCTGCTGGATCGGCCACTTCAAGGCCGCCACAAACATCGGATGAGCAATTAATCCTTCCGGCCTGCGGTCATCAAAGTAACACGGATTGGTGTCGCCTACTGCTGCGGCATAATTGGTTGTCTGTCTCCAGTTGATTTCGGTCCGGTATTCCTTGAATTTCAGCCCCACGATATCCGATGAAATATGCATATAATTTCCCCCCTTCCTGAAGTCTGGTCTCCCGGCTAATTGATGCAAAAAACGAAGGGCAGGTTGATTCCTGCCCGCTATTATATAATGTAAACATATCAGTCATTATTATGAAAAGTCAATTTCAATTCATGCCTGTAGGGCCTTTTCGCTGCCCGCCGATATGGTCTTTACCGATCAGTATTAACCTCTCTTCGCCAGTTCTTCATCACGCAGTACCCTGCGCAGGGCTTTACCGACAGCTGATCTGGGCAATTCATTTCTGAACTCAATCAGTCTTGGAACCTTATAGGATGCCATTTGCTCCCGACAGTAAGCAATTATTTCATCTGCGGTTGCCACGGCTCCTTCTTCCAGCTGGACAAAGGCCTTGGGGACCTCCCCGCGGTATTCGTCGGGTACCCCAATGGTAATCACGTCTTTAACCTTGGGATACTTTAATATGACCTCGTCGACCTCCCGGGGATACACGTTGTAGCCTCCAGAGATTATCATGTCTTTGGAGCGGTCAACTATGAAAATGTAGCCATCCTCGTCCTGGTATGCAATATCGCCAGTCTTGAGCCAACCGTCCTCAGTAAAAACCTTGGCGGTTTCCTCCGGGTTGTTCCAGTAACCTTTCATGACCAGTGGCGACTTGATCCAGATCTCTCCCGGATCACCCAGCTTAACCTCTTCACCGCTTTCCGGATCCACGAACTTAACGTCGGTATCGGTAACCGGCATCCCTATACTGAGCGGTTTTTTCAATCCCAGGTAGGGATTATTGATCCCCAGACAGGTAGTCTCACTCATACCAAACCCTTCCGCAATGAATATGTTGAGAGATTTGGCCTTTCTCATCAGTTCTTTGGGCAGCGGTGCTCCACCACTGTTAAGAATTCCGACTACCTTGGCCAGTTCCCTGATCCGCGGGTGGTTGATGAGCGCAGTAATCATGGTTGGTACGGCTGGGAAGTAAGGGATAGCCTCGAATCGCATAACCGTGTTCATCACTTCATCTACGTCGAAACCGGTCAAGATAACCTGGGTAGAACGGGTAACCACTGAAAAACAATTGGCGCAGATCTCGCCATAGATATGGAAATAAGGCAATACTCCGATGATATGCCGCTTATGGACCGGGTAAAGATGGACGATTGGCTTAAGCAATTCGTCAACTGCATAGGTTGAGCAGACAACATTCCGGTGTGTGAGTACGGCACCTTTGGGGGTACCGGTTGTTCCTCCGGTTAGCTGAATAATAGCCGGGTCTTCCTGACTTATTTCCACCTCTGGTGCTGCTTCATTAGTACAAGACTCTATCATTTGCGAAAAATGATACCAACCTTTTTCCAAGCCCAATTCCTCTGGAGTGCTGACCTGCATCTCATTACGGTAATCCGTCAACCTGGTTACAGCAACAAAAGGAATGCTTACTTCTTTACATAGTTCCTTTATCTTGGCGACCTGGGTCTCAAAAGTAACCATTCCGGTTATTCCCATATTAATAACGTTGGTCTTCAACTCTTCCTTGGTATACATCGGATTCAGATTAACAACGATAGCGCCAATCTGGAGCANNGAGCAAAGCCCAAAAGGTAATCACGAACTGGGGACAGTTTGCCAGTAGAATTCCAACCCGATCCCCCTTTTTCACTCCCGCCTCCAGCATGGCATTGGCCAGGCGAATCACCTGGAATTGCAGCTCCCAGTAAGTTATTTGCGATCCATAGTAATCAATGGCAGCGCGGTCCGGCTCAACATTGGCTGTAATCCGCAGTATCTCATAAGCCGGGAAAAGCGGATACGTCAAGGTCGGCCTAACGTCGGGATCATAATTTTTAATCCACCATCTGTGTTGCAAGTCATTTGCTATAGTCAATTACTTTACCTCCTCATCTTAAGGTCTACTCCCCGAGCTCACTAAGCCCAGGGAGTCGACCACTCTCACCTCTGGTATGTCAACAACACTCAAAAGTATTTTGGCACTATTCGATAGGGTTCTACTTATTTGTTGCCTGCATCTTTGCTATCTCCTCATCACGCAGGATCCGGCGCAGTGCTTTACCGGTATTAGTTCTGGGAAGCGGTTCCGCACGAAACTCGATCATGCGCGGTACCTTGTAAGAAGTTAAATGCTCGCGGCAATGGGCAATCATTTCTTCGGGAGTTGCCGTTTCGCCAGGCTTCAGTTGAATGAATGCTTTTACGGTTTCACCCCGGTATTCGTCGGGAACACCGATAGTCATAGCATCAGCAACCTTGGGATGTTTGAGCAGTACCTCATCAACATCGCGAGGATAGATGTTGAAGCCTCCGGCTATTATCATGTCTTTGGTACGGTCCACGATGAAGACATAACCCTCTTCGTCCATATAGGCAATGTCACCGCTCTTGAGCCAGCCGTCTTCGCTGAATACGTTGGCGGTTTCTTCTGGTTTTCTCCAGTATTCTTTCATCACATAGGGACCTTTCATCCAGATCTCCCCGGGCTGGCCCAACGGGACATCATTGCCGTCTTCGCCGACAATGCGTACAACCATA
>DCTH01000138.1 GCA_002329495.1 Syntrophothermus sp. UBA1445
AGGTTATAGTGCTGGGCCGGATTCAGAGTAGCCATCTGTACAGCCCGGATGGCCGGAAACCCTTGAGCTACAGCCATACGCAGCACGTGGTCAATATGTCCTTCATTGATGATATCTGCCGGGTGACGGTCATCACAGCAGAAGGCACAGCGGTGATAGTTATGTTCATTAACCAGAGGAAGAAGTTCCAAAAGATTCTGGGCCGCCGAGCCCTGGCGAATAAGAATCCGCATACCAAGGCGCAGTTTTTCACGCGCTTCATCAATGCTAGTACATTCATGATCACTGCCGCACCCGCTGGCCAGGTAAGTGCACAGCGGCAAACCGCTCAGCTTCGGGGCGTGACCTTCCAACAGCAGGCCCTTTTCCCTGGCCTGCTGCATCAGCCCAATAACTGAATCCAGCCCGTAGATAACCCCAGGATAATTCATCATTTCCGCCAGAGCCGGGCATTCGGGAAACTCCTCCAGGGCCTCCTTCAACTCCTCCGGCCCGATCATGCCCCCGGCGGTCTCCATATGAGTTGCTGGAACACAGGAGGGGACCTCCCAGAAGAAATCGAGCGGCAGACCCCGGGATTCTCGCACCATATACCGCCATCCCGCCAGGCCCATCACATTTACTATCTCGTGGGGGTCAGTCATAACCGCCGTAGTTCCGTGAGGCAGGGCCGCCTGAGCAAAAGCAGCGGGGGTCAGCATGGAGCTTTCAATATGGATATGGCTGTCTATCAAACCGGGCAACAGAAACCGGCCCTGTAAATCAACTACTTTATGACCGTTTCGGTAATTCCCCACACCTGCTATGTGGGAGTTCGATATGGCTACATTAGCCCGAATTATTTCACCGCTGAATACGTTTATCACCTGACCGTTAACCAGCAGGACATCTGCAGGTATTTCCCCCAGGCTGGTAGGTCGCAGTTTATCGTAATATTTACTTAAAACAGACAATGGGTTTGCTCCTCCGTTTACTTAAACAGCATCTATAGTATCTACCATCTACTGCCATTATTGGCTACCTTCCCGCACATTAGGTTAGCTTAACACCGGATTATCATATGCCCGGAAAAATTCCGTTACCTTTTCCGCAATTCTTCCAGTATCTGACCAAGGATCTTATGATTGCTTCTATTCAGCTGAACCAGCTCATAGAGCCACCGGATGCACTGAATAAAAACTCCGATAATCAGCAGTAATACAGCTACATTTATCAGGGTCCAGCCGGTTTTCAGGATGTCAAACATCCCTTATCGCCTCCTTCCTGTTGCGCGGTCGGCCTGACGGATGAGTATGCGGCGGCAGGCGCCCGGTCACCACATTTACGGGTTATCCCGGATCCCATCCCTTCCGGTTACCCTTCTCCTTCTACAAAACGGGTATCACCTTGAAATTCAATCGTCCCCACAGCTTTGATGTGGTCAATCAGTAGATCCCGCAGCACTACTCTGGTGTTTACCTGGGGGCCAGCCTCTGTGAACATAGTATAGCCATCAAAACCGCCGGCCAGATAATTATTAGTCACCACCTGGTAGGATCTATCCGCTTCCAACGGGGTATTATCGGCCAGGGTTACCCGGGTCACCCGCTTGCCTGCGGGTTGGGCAGCATCATACCAAACCTTCAGGCCAGAAAACTGGACCGAGCCGAAGGTTTCGTTCTTAATCCCGTATTCCAGGACCTGCAGGATCTCTTCCCCGGTCATCTCCAGGGTAACCAGGGTGTTATCAAAAGGAACTATCGACCACACCTTCTCCACGGTAACATTGCCGGATGTCAGATCAGTGCGGACCCCACCTCCATTCATAAAGGCAATATCGGAAGCGGTCGCCTCCCGGATGACATCCGAGATTAGGGAGCCCAGACTGGAAACCTGGTAACGGTCATGGTGCAGGTCATAAAGATTCTTGCCGATTACTTCGTTGCGGGCTTCCTGTATCTCAGGGGTATAACCATCAATGATAGCTTTAATCTCTGGATCTGCGGCCAAATCCGCAGGGATCAGATTGGTGACAGTGGTCAGGCTTTTGATAACCCGGTCCTGTTCCTGGGAATAGAGGAGTCGGATACGGGCGGCGGCTCTTCCATTATACCCGGCCTGAGTTACCGGAACACCGTCGACCTCCCCGTTAAGCACTCCATGGTCATGAGCAGTCAGCAGGGCATCAATATCCGGCACCACTTCAACCAGTTCTATAGCCTCTCCCACCAGTTCTTCATCTGACACTTTGCAACCCAGGTGGGAGAGCACAATGATCACCTCCGCCCCCTGCCGGCGGACCTGGGGAACCAGCTCTTTAAGCACCCTGACTGGATCACGGATATCCAGGCCGGCTAAATCTTCGGGAGGAGTTATCTCGAGGGTTTCGGTAGTCACGAGTCCGATGATGCCTATCTTTACCCCCTGCTTATCGATAATTATGTAGGGCTTTACCCCGTCCGGTTGATCATCCGTCTGAGTATCAAACAGATTGGCTGATAGGAAGGGGAATGCGGCCTGATCAGCCTGTTTCTGCAGGACCTCAAGGCCCCAGTCAAAATCGTGATTGCCGACGGCCATGGCATCGAAACCGGTAGCATTCATGGCTGCCACCACCGGACGGCCCTGCGATACCGTGGACAGCAGACTCCCCTGAAACATATC
>DCTH01000005.1:0-5534 GCA_002329495.1 Syntrophothermus sp. UBA1445
TTAGTCAACTGCGAAAGTTGAGTTTGTTATTATCTTCCCCTCTTTTTGCCCTTAAAAAATATTTTCCTACGGAATTCGATCTGTTGCCAAGTTATCGCGATTTATGTGGAAGGCCATTTCAAATTTTTCAGATAACGACCTCAATCATATAGGAAATGCATCTTTTCTGGTTTATAATTCATTTTAGTTGGTTTGTTGACGTATTTTATTCAAAATGCAGGGAGGAATAATGTTGTGAGTCATGGTTCGTATAATCCTTATGAAAATGCTCAAGCTCAGTTCGATCGGGTAGCAGAGANNCATGAAGGAATACCATTTCACCATTCCGGTGCGGATGGATGACGGGAGCACCAGAATATTCAATGGTTATCGTATTCAGCACAATGATGCCCGGGGTCCGGCTAAGGGCGGAATCAGATTCCATCCTCAGGAAACAGTCGACACCGTTCGCGCGCTGTCCATGTGGATGACCTGGAAATNNGTCGATATACCTCTGGGTGGAGGAAAGGGCGGAATTATCTGCGATCCGCGCAATCTGACCGAGACCGAGCAGGAGAGGCTGTGCCGGGGTTGGGTCAGACAGCTGGCCAAAGTTGTGGGCCCCTTCACCGATGTGCCTGCACCTGATGTTATGACCAATGCCAAACATATGCTGTGGATGCTGGACGAGTTTGAGCTTATCCATGGCGGAAGGTATCCGGGATTTATTACTGGAAAACCGGTGGGGATGGGCGGTTCCTTAGGCAGAACCGAAGCTACCGGTTATGGAGTTGTCTATACCCTGCGGGAGGCCCTTAAAGAGATGGGTATCAAACTGGAGAACACCTCGGCCAGCATACAGGGCTTTGGTAATGTCGCTCAGTATGCCGCCCGGTTATACCAGGAACTCGGGGGTACGGTGGTGGCCATTTCCTGCTGGGATAATGCTGATAATAAGGCTTACACCTACTACAAACCATCCGGTTTGGATGGCAAACTACTGGCCAGCATAACTGATCCTTATGGCAGCGTTGATAAGGACAAAGCCCGTGATATGGGTTGTGAGATCCAGCCCGGGGACGCCTGGATTGAGAAGGATGTCGATATACTGATTCCAGCCGCGCTGGAAAACCAGATCAACATGAGTAACGTAGGCAAGATAAGCAAACAGGTCAAGGTAATTGCCGAGGGAGCCAATGGGCCGGTAAATACAGAGGCTGATGAGGTTATTAGAAATAGCGGTATCTTCGTTATCCCCGACTTCCTGGCTAACGCAGGTGGTGTAACCTGCAGTTATTTTGAGCAGGTACAATCCAACAACAACTATTACTGGGAAAAGGAAGAGGTGCTGGATAAACTCGATGTCAAGATGACGTCGGCGTTTAAAGCGGTTAGTGAACTGGCTCGCAATAATAATGTCTATATGCGCGATGCGGCTTACATTATCTCCATCAACCGGGTGGCGCAGGCAGTTAAGATGCGTGGCTGGGTATAGGCTCTGTTAATAGCAAAGAACGGTAGCACAAGGTGGGGTATCTGTGAATGGGAATGAGGAGCATCTGCTCGACAATCTGAAAGAAAGGGCCAAGGAGCTTGACTGTCTTTATCAGGTAGATGAGGTCTTAAGCGACCAGCGATTGTCATTGCCGGAGATGTTCAATCAACTGACCAGGATTATACCGTCAGGCTGGCAATACCCTGAAATCTGCAAAGCCCGAATAATATATGCTAACTGCAGTTATCAGACCCCCGGCTTCTACACCTCACCATACATTGAAAGCCACAATATTATGCTGGACGGTCAGGTGGCAGGAAAAATTGAGGTTATATATACGGTCAGGGTAGAGAAAGGTCCTGAGGGTTACTTCCTGGAAAAAGAACGCAAGCTGCTGAAGACTATTGCGGATCGGATCGAACAGACCATTCTCAGACGCCATATGGAGTCAGTTTTGCGGGAATGGAATACTTCCCGGCAAGCCAATGGAGACCGGAAGACAAGCAACGAGTGGATGGTCATAGTTGACTTTGTCAGCAGTACGGATCGGAGTCTGTTGCTTTATATCTGTAAGAAAATGGCTAATTACCTCTATCGTAGAGGGGTTGAGGGTGCGGAAGATGTACTCCGCGATCTGGGCTACAGCCCAGCCGGGATCCTGGGGCAGTCGGATTTGAATTATCCTTCAGAAAAGCTGCCCCTGGGAGATCTGGTAAGTATCAGTAACCGGACTTTCGAAATCGCATCGCACCACATGAGCGACAGTGAGATTTCAACCAGACTACGGGTCTGGATTCAGGNNATGTGTCCGTGCGGGAGATAACCAGGGTCATAAACCGCTACCGGGGTCTTACGGGAAGGAATAACTCTCATTATTCTCCCATGGAACACTGGCTGGTCGTGGCCTTAATCCGTCGCTTTCTGTCGGGCAAACTTGAGTTCATCAGTAAAGCCAGACAGCATCTGGAGATAAACGATTTCTTCGATGTGGTGAACCGGCTTATATTTCCCGAAGGCAGCCATGGAAAAATCGGAGGGAAAAGCACCGGTCTGTTTCTGGCCCAACAGATCCTGAAGAAGTCGGAAAAGAATCAACCGCTGCTTAGTTCGGTTAAGGTTCCCAAAACCTGGTATATTACCACCGATGAGCTCCGGGAGTTCTTAAACCATAACAATCTCGAGGAATTGAATATCCAGAAGTACAAGGAGTTATACGAGATAAGGATTGATTACCCCAATATTGTTCAAATCATGAAAAACTCTGAGTTTCCGGAGGGAATTATCAAGAGTCTGGCGATGGCCCTGGACGATTTTGGGGAGAATCCGATAATTGTACGAAGTTCAAGCCTTTTGGAAGACCAGCTGGGAGCAGCGTTTTCCGGGAAATACAAAAGTCTGTTCCTGGCGAATCAGGGAACCAAACGGCAGCGCCTGGAGGCGCTCATGGATGCCATCGTTGAGGTCTATGCTTCCATCTACAATCCGNNCTGAGAGGGGTCTGCTTGATTTCCAGGAGGAGATGGGAATCATGATCCAGGAGGTGGTGGGGACCCGGATAGGACCCTACTACATGCCTCTGTATGCGGGGGTTGTATTCAGCAACAACGAGTTTCGCTGGTCACCCCGGATTAAACGGGAGGATGGATTAATCCGCATGGTTATGGGCCTGGGCACCCGGGCCGTTGACCGCTTGAGTGATGATTTCCCGGTTTTGGTTTCACCCGGACAGCCTGGTTTAAAGGTAAACACCGTTCCGGAAGAGATCAAACGCTACTCGCCCAAAAAGGTTGATGTGATCAATCTGGAAAAGAACACCTTTGAAACGGTGGAGATCTCGTCACTTCTTAAAGATTACGGTCGCCAGATACCGGGAATTCACCGGATTGTTTCCGTATACCAGCCTGATCACATCAAGAAGCCCCTGGCTTTTGATGTGGACTTTGCACGGGACGATTTGGTAGTGACCTTTGACGGACTGGTAACGGATACCTCATTTATTAAAACGGTCAATCTCATCAAGAACTTGCTGCAGGAGAAGTTGGGAAACCCAGTGGACCTGGAGTTTGCTTCCGATGGCGACAACTTTTACCTTCTGCAGTGCCGTCCCCAGAGTTTTGGCAGAGAAAACGCGCCGGCCCCCATTCCCAAAGACCTTCCTGTTCAGGATATTATATTTTCGGCCCGGCGTTATATATCAAATGGCAGCATACAGGATATCTCCCATATCGTATATGTGGATCCATGGGGGTATAACCGACTCCGGGAACATAGTGACCTGCGTAATGTAGCCAAAGCCGTAGGACTTCTGAACTTTTTGCTTCCCAAACACCGCTTCGTGCTTATGGGTCCTGGTCGCTGGGGGAGCCGGGGGGATATTAAGCTGGGAGTGCAGGTGAGCTATTCTGATATCAACAACACGGCTGCATTGATTGAGATCGCTACCCAGAGGTCCAACTATGTCCCGGAACTCTCCTTTGGAACCCACTTTTTTCAGGATCTGGTGGAGTCCAATATCCGTTACCTGCCCCTCTATCCGGACGAAAAAGGAATCATTTTCAATCAACTGTTTCTAAGCAGATCCGAAAACATCCTGGCCGAGCTTCTGCCTGAGTTTAAGTACCTGGAGGACGTGATAAAGGTAATTGATGTGCCGGCCGTGACCAGGGGCAAGGTTCTCAGGATATCCATGAATGCCGAATTGGAGGAGGCCCTGGGCTATCTAACCTCACATTCGGGTGAAAGTGAGTCAAGATATACGGAGGTTGTTGATGAGAAAACCTCCCGGCCTGGTGATGCCTATGTTGACGACCGGTTTTGGCGCTGGCGGCATTATATGGCGGAACGGGTTGCGCAACGGCTTGATCCCGTGCGATTTGGAGTTAAGAATATCTACCTGTTTGGCAGCACCAACAATGGTACGGCTGGACCAGGGAGTGATATCGATCTGCTGATTCATTTTCAGGGGAATCAGCAGCAACGTGAGGAACTGATGAACTGGCTGAACGGTTGGAGCCTGTCCCTCGCAGAGATGAATTACCTGAAGACCGGATACCAGTCGGAGGGTTTACTTGATATCCATATTGTTACCGATGAGGATATTGCCCGGAAAACGGCCTTTGCCGCCAAAATAGGGGCCATCACCGATCCGGCTTATCCACTGAAGATGAAGAAAAGTTGATGGCGCTGAACTCCGGGGGTGAGTAAGCTTTTGAAAAATCCTGGGGTTAACCGTAACAATAGTCTCAAGCCCCGTGAGTCAGGAATTCGTGTCCTGACTCTTCTGGTGCTGGTAGCTGTTGCTTGTCTGGGAATCATGGCGGGATGGTATTTCATTACTGGAGGGAACACGGGTTTAAATCTGCCGGTTCCTCCCGAGCTTATCGGGGAGTCTCCGGTTGAGGCCATCCCGGAGGAAGAGAGGCAGACGCCGGATCTGATCCTCCTGGGAGCCCGCGAGGAGGCCCAGCAGGGCACACGTTATGATGCATCTTATGTCAGTATCAAGTATCCCGGAGGGGATGTCCCCTCAGACCGGGGAGCCTGTACTGATGTGGTTATAAGGGCTTTTCGCAATGCCGGGATAGACCTGCAGCAGTTGATTCATGAGGATATGACAAAAAATTTTTCCCGTTACCCCCGCAAGTGGGGTCTTACCGAACCTGATCCCAACATCGATCACCGCCGGGTCCCCAATCAGATACAGTTCTTCAAGACCTACGGGAAATCACTGACCCTGGAGGTGGAGGGACATCTCTNNTGGAAATGGGGAGACGTAGTTTATTGGCGCTTCTCCGATGGCCGTGACCACTGCGGCATAATAAGCGACCGCACCACCCGGGACGGTATTCCGCTGGTGATCCACAATGCCGGCCTGGCCCGTGAGGAAAACGCTCTCCTCAGATGGGAAATAACCGGCCACTTCCGCTATCCTGCCGAGGGCGACGTTTAGTGTCCCATTTATTGGTGGCTAATATGACTACTACGAGAGAATTTACTGGCGGTGCGCGCGACGGCCTGCGGTAAATTCCGTTCGCTTCCTGGGTCCTGCACTGGCAACACC
>DCTH01000005.1:5541-10164 GCA_002329495.1 Syntrophothermus sp. UBA1445
TTCGGACCCAACGTCCGCTCACTGAAATTTACCGCAGGCCTCGAGCTCAGCTTTTGGAGAGACACTAAACCTGTCCTGGTGTCTCTCGGTGTCCCACTGTCCCATTATCCCTCCACTTACCATTTGACAGCTTTCGGTAACCGCCCTAGAATGTATTTACGAACATATGTTTGGGTGGTGTTCGCTTGAAGAGGGTTGGCTGTCTGTTCCTGCCTTATTTTTTAGCCTCGGTAACTATCAAGGTGAATCCCCATCTGCGTGAGCAGCCGGTTGCTGTTTTCCGGGAGGGCAAGGTGGTTGGCGTTTCTCCGGAACTCAAGGACCAGTTCTTGATCGGATTGCCCCTGACTCGGGCCCGGGGACGCTGCCCGGAGGCTTTTTTTGCGGAGTATGATCACTCAGTTCACCGGGCGGCTCACGAGCATTATCTGAAGATGCTGACCGGGGTTTCTCCTTTAATTGAGCCGCTTGATGAACAGGAGTGTTTCCTGGATCTCGGCGGCAGTAAAATCGAAGCGGAAGTTAAGCGGCTGGGCGAATGGTTTAAAGGTCAGGGATGGGGTCCGGTAGTATTGGGGTTAGGCGAGAACAAGCTGCTGGCCCGGTTGGCGACCAGGGTNNTTCTATGTTTACGTAGTGGAACCCGGTCAGGAGAAGGAGTTTTTACAAAGGGTTCCGTTGGCACTGGATTGGCTTCTATCATCCCGAACGGTGAAAACTCTTGATTCTTTGGGGTTTACCCGTTTTGGCGACCTCAGTTTGTTGTCCCTGCAGGATCTTTTGAAGATACTGGGCCAGGATGGGTATATGGTTTACCGTCATAGCCGGGGGCTTGACGGGACTCCTCTGATGGGGCTTTATCCTCCGGAAAAGGTAAGCTGCTATTATGACTTTGCTGAGGGTGTTCATGACCGGGGAACGCTGGAAAGGTGTCTGGAAGCAGGGGCACGGAGAATCGCCTCCACCTTGGAGGAGCGGGGAATGAACTGCCGCCAGATTGCTTTGCAACTGGAGTTGGAGGGACGGAACTGCCGGGTGGAGCGCCAGGTCTCGCGGGGATGTGGAGAAGAAAGAAGACTGCGCGAGATACTCGGTATTTTGCTTAAGGAACTGCCCTTCACCGGTCCGGTTCTCGGTCTGTTGCTGGAAGTCTCATCTTTATATAGGTGGAATCTGACCGAGCAGGACTTGTTTACACTGGATAAAAAATCTACCAGACCCCGCCAAGATCTGAACGGGGCGATGGAGGCGCTGGAATCCAGGGTTCCAGGACTGGTCCATATGGGATTTATGGTCGACCGCCGGGAACAGGTTTTATCTTTATGGGATCCCTGGCGGTTTGGGGAGGTCTCCTGGTGAGCAGGCATGGGGACGGTTCTTTGGCCCGCACCTCAAGGTGCAGGCCCCATGCCTGCACATTATTTTGGGGACACCATACTAATTACTTGCCGCGTTTTCGCTAGAGCAAGTAATTAGATGGTGTCCCGAAATAGACTATACCGGGTTTGATACACGAGGTCTGACCCCATGTATCAAATAATTTAGTATGGTGTCCCCGAAATAGGAAATAGCATCGCCCTATGCCTGCATATCTAAGTTGGAGGGATGGGACTTGTTTATCCACCTTCATACCCATAGCGCTTTTTCATTTCTGGATGGGGGAAGTTCTATAGAGAGCCTGGTTAAGCGTGCTGCTGAGCTTGACATGCCCGCCCTGGCTTTGACTGATCACGACAACCTGTGCGGGGCGGTTAAGTTTAACGCCCAGGCCAGAAAGGCCGGGATTAAACCGATTCAGGGTGTGGAGGTAACCCTGGATAGTGGGCATCACCTCACCCTGCTGGCCCGCAATCCTGAAGGGTATCGGAACCTGTGCCGCATGTTGACTGCTGCTCATCTGGGAAATCCCCGCCGGCATCCCCGGGTATCACTTGAGAATCTTAGGGATCATGCAGGCGGGCTCATTGCTCTGTCCGGATGCCGCAAGGGCGAGATTTCGCAGTACCTTCTGCTCGGCAACTACGAAGAGGCTTACCGGGTCGCGCGGGCTTATCTGGAGATCTGGGGGTCGCAGGATTTTTACCTGGAGATGCAGGGCAGTTATTTACCCGGGGATATACAACTCAATGCGAATCTGGAACAACTGGCCCGGCAACTGGGGGTGGGGTTGGTGGCTACCAATAATGTTCACTATGCTTCCCCGGATGATTTTAGGGTACATGATATTCTGAGCTGTGTTAGGGCCCTGGCCCGGGTCGATGATGTAAACCCGGACCGGCCACTGAATGCTGAAAATTACTTAAAGACATGCCGGGAAATGGAACTGCTTTTCCGGGAGTATCCTGAGGCTCTGGAAAACACCTGGCGGATAGCTGAGAGATGCGAGCTGGCCCTGGACCTCGATGCCCCCCATTTTCCGGCATTTGATCTTCCCACGGGTCAAGAAGCTGCATCCCTGCTTCGTGAGCTTGCCTACCAGGGAGCCTGTCAGAAATATCAGAGGGTCAGCCCGGTGCTGCAGGAGCGGCTGGAACATGAGCTGGCCATAATCAATACTTTGGGCTATGCAGATTACTTCCTGGTAGTATGGGATATTGTGAAATATGCCCGTTCAGAGGGTATTCGCTATGCCGGTCGGGGTTCGGCCGCTGATTCGGTGGTGGCCTATTGCCTGGGGATAACCGAGGTGGATGCCCTGGAAAGGGGACTGCTTTTTGAGAGGTTTATGAGTCTGGAGCGAGGTGAGAAGCCTGATATTGATCTGGACTTTGATGCCCGTTACCGTGACCGGGTAGCAGAGTACGTTTACCGCAAATACGGCCGCGATAAGGTAGCCAGCGTCTGCACTTACAATACCTTTCGCGCCAGGTCGGCTTTACGGGATATTGGGAAGGCCCTGGGACTGCCAGAGGCAGAGCTTGACTATCTGGCTAAAAAACTGCCCCATATTCATGCTGACCAGATAAAGACGGTTTTACCCCGGCTTCCTGAGTTGCAGGACAGTGGCCTGGACCGTAAGAAGTTCGAACTGCTGCTGGATCTGTGTGAGAAGGTGGCTGGGTTTCCGCGCTTCCTGGGGACCCACCTGGGGGGACTGGTGGTCAGCCGGGAGCCGCTCAACGAGCTGACCCCTCTGCAGCAGGCGGCCAAGGGGATGGTAATAACCCAGTTTGACAAGGATGATGTGGAGGACCTGGGACTGATCAAGCTGGATCTGCTCTCCCTGCGTACCATGTCCGCGATAGAAGATGCCATGACTTCTATACACCGGGGGGGCAAGAGTTTGAATTACGATAGAATACCGCTTGATGATCCCGAAACCTACCAGTTGATCAACAGCGGAAAAACCATAGGGATATTTCAGCTGGAGAGCCCGGCGCAACGGACTTTGCAGGCCCAGCTGGGGGCCTGTGTAATGGAGGATGTTGTTGCCAGCATGGCTATTATCAGGCCTGGTCCCATCAAGGGAAATATGGTGGAACCATATATTGCCCGGCGGCAGGGACTGGAATCGGTGACCTACTTACACCCCATCCTCGAACCTATACTGGCCAAAACCTATGGAGTAATTCTTTTTCAGGAACAGGTTATTGAAATAGCCACGGCGGTTGCCAAATTCTCTCCCGGGGAAGCCGATCAGCTGCGCCGGGTTATGACCCATGCCCGTTCTCACCGGGCTATGGAGGAAATTGGCGAAACCTTTGTGACCAAAGCGATAGCCAATGGCTTTGATCCGGAACTGGCCAAAACCATCTTTTCCTGTATCGCCGGTTATGCCAGCTATGGTTTCTGTGAAGGCCATGCGGCAGCCTTTGCCACCACCAGCTTCAAAACCGCCTATCTGGTGCGTCATTACCCGGTGGAGTTCTATGCTGCCATACTGAGCAACCAGCCTATGGGCTATTATCCTCCCCGTATCATCTGCGGTGAAGCCCGGAGAAAGGGGATAAAGATACTGCCACCTCACATTAACCTCAGTGGGGAGAGTTTTGAGGCGATCCAGGACCCGCCTTCCATCCGCATTTCTCTCTCCCAGGTTAAAGGACTGAGCCGCAGCGGTCTGGCAAGTATCCTGGAGAACAGGCCATTTTTCTCCCTGGTGGACCTGGCAATCAGGAGCAAGTTGAATGCTGACGAGATGCAGAGCCTTATAAAGTGCGGGGCTCTCGATGTTTTTGACAATAACCGCCGCCGGTTATTGGCCTTGTTGCCGGGCTGTCTGCAGCACAAGAAGGATTATGACCGGGGTGAGGATTCCTTGTTTTCGGCGGGCGGTGATGGAGGTCTGAATGTCCCTGATTTTTCTTTGATCGAAAAACACCTGATGGAGTCTGAAATCCTGGGGATAGCTACCGGTGATCATGTCATGGCCCGGGTCAGGAATGATTTGACCTCCAGAGGGTTCACAAGTATTCAAGAGCTATCTGCCCTGCCGGAAGGAAAATGGGTCAAGGTGGCGGGAATTCTTTTTCGTCCCCACCGCCCTCCTACCCGCAGCGGAAGGGTAACCGTTTTCATGTCACTGGAAGACGAGTTCGGCCTGGTGGATGTAACGGTTTTCGAGGACGTTTACCAGAAATACGGCAACTATATATTCTCTCCTCAAACCGGTCCTCTGGTGGT
>DCTH01000232.1 GCA_002329495.1 Syntrophothermus sp. UBA1445
ATACTCTGGGCCAGCATGGTCTTGCCGGTCCCGGGCTCGCCTTTTATTAAAAGCGGTTTCTGTAACGCAATGGCGATATTAACGGCATTACGCAGTTCATCTGATACTATGTAGTTGTTAGATCCGCTGTATCCACCTAAGCTACTCTTCATTTCTCCCATCCCTCAATTCTATTTTCCCGTATATTACGTAAACAGATTAACAAACCGGGCCTGACTTCGTCAATGTAACTGCCATCATTATCCTCCGGCTGGTAAAAAGGTATCCTGCTAACCCATGTCGAAGGGTGTCAATATATTATACAGGAGGAGGAGAAAGCATGAGAAATCGGCCGGGTTTTCTAATCGCCCTTGGCATAATAATAGTGATTGGATTGATTTTCCTGGGCGCCAAGTACGGCCCGGGAATACTGGACAACAACCAGCCCTCACCTCCGGTCGCAGGTGTTGATCCGTCTCCCACCGATCCTGGTGACAAATTACCTCCGGCCAGTCCGGTCGACCCGGAACCTGAGGAGCCAAATCCCCCTGCCCAGGAACCGGAGAAACCTGAGGCACCTGACCCGGGCAGCCTGAGCAACAAAAAGATGGGCTGGTCCTTTACCCGCAACAGTGAGCATCAGGTGCCGGGGATTCCGGCGGCGGCCCGTGTAATAACCAATTACGGGGGCATGTATGTGGGGGACACCTCCCGCAAGGTTGTTTACCTGACCTTTGATAACGGTTATGAAAACGGCTATACCGCCCCGATACTGGATGCCCTGGCCAGCAACCAGGTAGTAGCGTCATTCTTTGTTACCGAGAGCTATATAAACAAGAATCCGGAATTGGTAAAGCGGATGGTGGCTGAGGGTCACGCGGTTTGCAACCACACCTCAACCCACCCCAGCCTGCCGGATGTGTCGGATGCCCGGATCGAGAGCGAGATCCGCAAGACGGAAGAGGCGTTTCGCAAGGTGACCGGGACCCAGATGGCCCCTTACCTGCGTCCGCCGGCGGGAGAGTTCAGTGAGCGGACCGTGGCTCTCACCCAGCAGTTGGGCTACTCCTCGGTGTTCTGGAGCATCGCTTTTAAGGACTGGGATGTGAATGACCAGCCGGGGGCCGATTATTCATACAATCACGTCATGACCAACGTGCACCCGGGGGCAATAATCCTGCTGCATGCGGTATCATCCAGCAATGCGGGGGCGCTTGACCGGATACTGAAGGACCTGAAGGCTGAAGGGTACGAGTTCTCGCCCCTGCCGTAGGAAACGAGGGCAAGTCGGGGACGGTTCTTTNNAATATATCGCTTTACGAAGCAGAGAACGCCTTGCTTCTCGTGACAACGACAACATGGTTTGGCAACGCGCAAGTAAAGAACCGTCCCCGGCTTGCCCGGTCTACGTGGTTGATTTATTTTTCACAAGTGTTATAATTTTCTTAGATTTAGAGACCGCCAGTCCGTAGATAGATAAGGATATCTGGTGGCCGGCGTTACATCCCCTAAAGACCACATGAAACCCACCTCCCCCCAGTGTGGGTTTTTTTCTGTCCTCTTTTAAGCCCTTCGCTGAGTTGCCGCCTTCGAATAGGAGACCCTGAAAACGCCCAAACTATGAGGAGACTTGAAGTAAGGCGGTATGTGTGATGATAACTGACAGGACGATTAAGGTGCTCCATATCGATCTCAGCAACAAATCATGGGAGGTCAAGGACAGGCCCGATCTTTTCCCTTACCTGGGAGGAGTCGGGGTCGGTATTCGGCTGCTCGACGAGAACGTCCTCTATGACCGGGATCCTCTGGATGCCGAACAGCCGGTGATTTTCTGTGTGGGGCCTCTTTCTTCAATATTTCCGGTGATTACGAAAGCCGTTTGTATGTTCCGTTCCCCGCTGACCGGGGAACTGGGCGAAAGCTATGCCGGCGGCCGGCTGGCGATGGCCATGGTCTACTCCGGGTACGATGCCATAGTCATCAAGGGGGAATCGCCCCAGCCCACCTATTTAAGCATTGGCTCCGATGGGGTCGAGTTTCGCAATGCCGAACCCCTGTGGGGGGTAGGTACGGAGGAGACCGGGCGATACCTGCGGGAAATGGAACCGGGGCGGGGCTATCGTTCCATCGTGCGGATCGGTCCGGCGGGCGAGAACCTGGTGAGTTTCGCGAACCTCAATGTTGATACCTTTCGTCACTTCGGCCGCCTGGGACCCGGTGCAGTCTTCGGCAGCAAGAACCTGAAGGCCATGGTGGTATTCGGAACCCAGGATTATCCCATCCCCAAGGAACAGCAGAAGGCCTACCGCAAGGTCTACAAGGAGATCCACGACCGGGTAACCAAGACGGATGTAATGGAGAAATACCATGACCTGGGGACCACGGTAAACATCCTGAAGCTCAATGCCATGAAAGGGCTGCCTACCCGCAACCTGCAGGCTACCACATTCGACCAGGCCCAGGAGATATCAGGGGAGGCCTTTGCCGAGGAGAAGCTGATCCGTAAGCTCTCCTGCAGCAGTTGCCCAATCGGTTCGATTCATATTGCCGCTCACCGCAAATCCTTCAATGATAAGAGCCACGAATTCGAGACTTCGCAGCTGGCCTATGACCATGAACTGGTCTTTGCCCTGGGGAGTTTCCTGGGAACCGGCAGTCAGGAGGATTTCCTTACCATGCTGGATGCGGTGGAGGACCTGGGGTTCGATGTTATGAGTGTCGGCGTGCTTCTGGGCTGGCTGACGGAGGCCTTCGCCAACCAGCTGGTCGGAGAGGCGGAGCTGGGAACCCGCCTGGAGTTTGGCTTTACTGAGGGCTATGTCAAGGTCCTGCATGGTTTGGCCAAACCGCAAAACGAGCTTTACCGCCTGTTGGGTAAAGGAACCGAGGCCGCCGCAGAGCAGTTGGGGGGGCTGGATTACGCCTGCACTCTGGGGCGCACGGAGATGACAGGTTATCATACCGGATATGGGGCGGCCCTGGGACAGGCGGTCGGGGCGCGGCACTCCCACCTGGACAATGCCGGCTACTCCCTGGATCAGACTAAGAAGGACACTGATCCGGCTTCCTTCGTGAGTGCCATGTTCGAGGAGGAGGTCAGCCGCTGCATCACCAACTGCCTCATCATGTGCCTGTTTGCCCGCTCGGTCTACGATTACCCTACCATTATCAAGGCATTGAGTGCGATCGGAGTGGAAAAGAGCGAGGAGGAACTCAAGGAACTGGCCCTCGATATCTTTCGCAACAAGATCATGGTGAAGCAGAAGATGGGCTTTGACTTCCGGAAACTGCGTTTCCCGAAGCGCTTCTTTGAGACGGAGTGTCTGAACGGGGTGTTAAAGGAAGAGGTCATGCAGGAGATGCTGGACCTCTACATCCAGGAGGTCGAACGAGTTATGGCCGGGTGGCAGGGTCCGCTGGAGAAACGCGGACAGCAGATCCCCGTCCACGCTGTCACCGATGATGCCCAACGGGCACCGTTGTCGTAGAGCCCCGCGCAAGTAAAGAACCGTCCCCAACTTGCGCGCTGGCCTATTTCGGGGACACCTTACTAAATTATTCTGGTAGACTGAATCCGCCAGGTTAATTTGGCATGGTATCCCCCAAAATAATGGTGTCGCCGTGGTCATGCCGAATCGGGGAACTTATTTCGGGGACACCATACTTAATTATTCAGTCGGAGGCATCTGACCGATAATTGAGTATGGTGTCCCGCATTATGTATACGTTAGAAATAATTTAGTATGGTGTCCCCAAAATAGGAAGCATCCGCTGGAAATAATTTAGTATGGTGTCCCCAAAATTACGCCGACCCCACAGCACCTCGCGCCCTGCGCATCACCCGCGCACACTCCCGGACCTTTACGGGGCCTCAAATGTGGTCAGGTCGAAGTCGTGTTTGTGATCCCGATCAACGGTGGTAGAACCTTGCGCGTGATGAACGTGTTCCTCACTGGATACCGTGATTCCGGGACCGGTCTCTACATATATCTTATGGTAGTGGCCGTGAACATAATCGGTTACTGCCCGGTACTCGTGTTTGTGTCCCCCACCTGCAAGGGGAATTACCTCGCCCGTAGCTCCGCCAAAGCGGTGGCTATGATCCATGGCTGATTCGGTCAACCCCTGCACCTCGTGGATATGGGTCTGTTCCCTGCTTCCCCTGGCAGCGGCCCCGATCACATATTTCTTCGTAATCAAACGT
Source organism: Syntrophothermus sp. UBA1445 (assembly GCA_002329495.1). Classification (GTDB taxonomy): domain Bacteria; phylum Bacillota; class Syntrophomonadia; order Syntrophomonadales; family DTU052; genus DTU052. The sequence continues at coordinate 4,184 of DCTH01000232.1, forward strand.
CTCCCCCCTCTCCAGACCATCCATACTGATATGTTATGAATTGGTCGGATGATTTTGTTCCCATTTTATTCTTAATGAGTTTGCTATTTCCGCCGGTTTAGTTATAAATGGTAATAGGGATTAGTTTCCAGCGGTGTGGTTCATTTTGAAAACGAAGGAGGGGAAGAATTACATGATTATCTCGGGAAAGACCGCCATCGTAACCGGGGGGGCTTCCGGGCTGGGTGAGGCAGCGGCCCGGCGTCTGCATGGCGTGGGAGCCAATGTGGTGATAGCTGATTTGAACGAGGAGAGAGGCCAGGCGGTGGCCGGTGAACTGGGTGAAGGGGCATTGTTCGTCAAAACCGACGTAACCTCAGTCGATGATGTCCGGGAGCTGTGCCGGGTGGCCCTAGTCAGCTTTGGCAACATTCATATCCTGGTCAACAATGCGGGTATCATTGGTGCCGGACGCACCATCGGCCGGGACGGACCTTACAATATTGAATCGTTTCGGAGGATTATCGAAGTCAACCTAATCGGAGCTTTCAATGTCCTGAGCAATGTCGCCTGGGAGATGGCCCGGAATGAACCGGAAAACGGGGAGAAGGGAGTAATCATCAATCTGGCCTCTGCTGCCGCTTTCGAGGGGCAGATCGGCCAGGCAGCGTATTCGGCCTCGAAAGGCGGAATCGTGAGTATGACCCTGCCCGTTGCCCGCGACCTCTCCCGCGACGGAATCCGGGTGGTGACTGTTGCCCCGGGTATCTTTGAAACCCCGATGATGGCGGGTATGTCCGAACAGGGCCGAGAATCCCTGGGGAAACAGGTGCCCTTTCCCCCACGACTGGGTGCTCCTGACGAGTTCGCCCATCTGGTGCAGGCCATTGCGGAAAACGGCTATCTGAACGGGGAGACGATCCGCCTGGACGGTGGAATCCGCATGCAGCCGAAATAGGAGCGCAACAGGCTAACGACAACAAACGCAGCGACCCGGCGGATCGTACGATCTCGCCGGGTCGCTGCGTTTGTTGGAGTCAGGCTATTCGCTTTCAATTCTAAGGTGCTTGGGTAAACCGGTTTATTGTAATCCGATGAAAGCCGCTATGTAACCTCGGCTTCACTGCCTGTTTAAAAATCATTTGCTGACTATCTCCTGCCTGCAAGGGAGGCACCGAGAATACGATTCCCAGTGTGACTGGCTATGCCACCTCCCCTGAAGGGAGCTAAAAGATGCAGTCCCTATCGGTTCATGGTGTAGGTGCCGACCAGGGGCAGCAGGTGTTCTTCCCAGATCTTCCTGGTCTGTGCGGGGTTGATGGCCGGTTTCTTCATCATGGCCTGCAGGTATTTCTCCTGTTCATCAGAGCTCACATAGTTCGAAATCTGAGACAGGGCGAACTTGGAGAAATCCTTGACCAGGAACGAGAATATGGTATCGGTCAGTTCGTCCTCAACCTTGCGCAGCTTGGTGTTTTCGAGGATGAGCTGAGCGTACACGATAAGGGTCATCATCTCACCCAGGGCCAGCATGTAGTCCAGGTTCTTGCGCTGGGCCTCAGTCGGGGTGGCCTGGGCCATAAAATCGCGGAACAGGTCGATCTGCTCGCGGAAGATATTGACGTTGGGGAGGTCAATCCCCTCATAAGCCCGGCGGTAATCCGGGAATCTCACCGTGCCCAGCTTGCCAGCGGTCTGTTTCCAGGCATAAGCATCATCAGCCGGGTCATCACGTACCGGGATTTCCGGATAATCCACGGGATTGAAGAAGTAGTTCTGGAGGAATTTGATGACCAGCGCGATATTAACGTGAGTGGTCCCCTCCAAGCGCGGGATCATACCGATATCCCGAATCGCGGTTTCAAAGTAGGTGTCCTGCTCAAATCCCTTGGCCGCGATGGCATCCAGGAGGGAATCGATTATCTTCATGGCTTCGGTGGTTACCTTCATCTTCTGAATGGGATTGAACAGCAGGTAGCGGCGGTCCTCATCCGAAGCGGAACGGAAGTAGTCGAGGCTCCTCAGGGCATAGAGCTTCATGGCTATTAACCGGGCATAGGCCTCAACGAAGATGTTCTTGATATGCGGGAAATCCGTTACCGGGTGACCGTACAGGATCCGGGCGGAGGAGTGGTTCAAGGCTTCATACAGCGAATGGGTGCAGATGCCGATGGACGCAAACCCCAGCTGGAACTTGCCGACATTGACCGATCCCAGGGACGAATCCCAGGCCAGGGTGCCGCTCGATACGATGTCCCCTTTGGTGATCGGGTAGTCGCAGAGTTCAAACTCACCCACGTAGGACATGCGGTTACCGGAGGTGAAGATCTTCTTTACCAGCTTGTAGTTGTGGTGTTTGGAATCAACCACGAAAAAGACATGCTCATTGGTATCGGCATAACGCCCGTGGACTGAAACCAGGGCCGCCTCATTGGCATTGCCGATGTAGTATTTGGATCCGTCCGCCTTGTAGGTCCCGTCGGGCTGGGGATAGAGCTTCATCTCATTGGAATAGAGGTCAGCTCCGTGTTCCTTCTCTGACAGTCCGAAGGCAAAGATGCCGCCATCTTTGAGCAGCTGGGCGGTCTTGTGTTTAACCTCCTCATTGTCGCCCATCCAGATCGGTCCCAGACCGAGGATGGTCACCTGGTAGCAGTACTGGTAACTGAGGGTGTAAAAGGCCAGGATTTCGTTGTACTCACAGACCCGGCTCAGGTCAAAACGCGAGTCAGGGTCGCCATAACCTTTGGGAGTAAGGAGGGTGGCAAAGACCTGCTCCTTCTTCAGGAAGCGCAGAAAATCATCGTACCAGCGGCCGTACTGGTCCTCTTCCTTGATGCTCTTCAGACCCTTGTTCTCAAAAAACTCTATGGTTTTCCGCATGATGTCGGTAGTTTTCTGGTCAGGGTGCGTTCTGTCGTAGGTTTTGGGATTCAACAACAGTGACATGAAAAATTACCCTCCCCGATATATTGTTAACTTGATTATATCACAGGGAAATTCCGTTGCTCAATTACTTGGTCTTGTAATGTCTATAATT
>DCTH01000020.1 GCA_002329495.1 Syntrophothermus sp. UBA1445
TGGCTGGTATTAAGGAACTGGTGGATTCGGAAGTGACTACGGTTCATTTTCGTGAACTGTCGGAGCGGGAAATTACCCGGTATATAGACAGCGGTGAACCGTTTGATAAGGCGGGAGGTTACGGAATACAAGGAAAAGGGGCCCTTCTGGTTTCAGATATAGAGGGTTGCTTTTATAACGTGGTGGGTCTGCCCCTGGCCAAGCTGCAGACAATGTTCCAATGTCTGGGGATAAGCCTGCTGTAGGGGTGAAATAATGTCGAGAGAGTATCACACCTCCATCAAAGAACTGCCGGTGGAGATGCGCCCTCGGGAGAGAATGTTGGCCAAAGGGGAAGAATACCTTACTGAAGCAGAGCTTTTGGCAATCCTCCTGGGACATGGTACCAAGGAGTTATCCGCCATCGAATTGGCTCAACAACTGCTGCAACACCATGAAGGTCTGCGTTTTTTCAAGACCATGACCATTCAGGAATTGTTGGAGCTCGAAGGAATCGGACTGGCCAAAGCTGCCCGCATCAGGGCCGCGGCGGAGTTGGGACGCAGATTAGCGCTTACCTCGAATCAACAACAGCAAATAAAATCCCCTGACGATGTCAAAAACTATGTCATGGAGGATATGAGGTACTATGACCGTGAGCACTTTAAGTGCTTGTACCTCAACAGAAAAAATCAGGTCCTTGGGCTGGAAACGGTTTCCGTTGGTGGGTTAGCAAGTTCGTTGGTGCACCCGCGTGAGGTTTTCAAACCGGCGATCAAGCGCAGTGCTGCCGCAGTGATCCTGATTCACAATCACCCCAGTGGAGACCCCACTCCCAGCGCGGAGGATGTCAACATAACCAAGAGACTGATGGAGTCGGGCAAACTGCTCGGCATTGAGGTGCTGGACCACATAATTATTGGAGACGGCCGGTATGTCAGCCTCAAGGGCAGCAACGCCATTTAGCTGAAGGGAGAAAAAGAGATGTTCTTTGTTAGAGATATGGGTATCGATCTTGGTACGGCCAATTCCCTGGTTTATCTGAAGAGCAAGGGGCTTGTGTTAACCGAACCATCGGTGGTGGCCATACAGAGCGACACCAACAAGGTATTGGCGGTGGGAGATGAAGCCAAGCGCATGATTGGAAGAACTCCCGGCAATATAGTTGCTATCAGGCCAATGAAGGGCGGGGTTATTGCTGATTTTGATATTACCCAGGCGATGCTGGGATATTTTATTGAAAAATCGATCGGGCAGCGTAATCCATTTATCAGACCGCGCGTAGTAATTAGTGTGCCAACTGGAGTTACTGCCGTGGAAGAACGGGCGGTTAGGGAGGCAGCAGTTCAAGCTGGAGCCAAAGATGCCTTTCTGATCGAAGAACCCATGGCAGCTGCGGTAGGAGCAGGACTTCCGGTTCATGAACCGACCGGCAATCTTATCGTAGACATTGGGGGAGGTACCACCGAGGTGGCGGTCATATCCCTGGGAGGAATAGTAACCGCCAAGTCGGTCCGGGTTGCCGGGGATGATATGGATGAAGCCATCATGCAACACCTGAAAAGGACCTATAACCTGTTAATCGGAGAGAGGACTGCCGAGGAGATCAAGATCAATCTGGGGTCAGCTTTGTGGGAAGGCCCTGAATCATCCTACGAGGTCCGGGGGCGGGATCTTATAACCGGTCTGCCCAAAAACCAGGAGGTTTCCTCAGGGGAGATTAATAAAGCGCTGTCAGAGGTGGTTTCGGCTATCGTCGAAGCGATTAAAGTATGCCTGGAACGGACTCCACCGGAGTTGGCTTCAGACATTATGGATAAAGGGATTGTACTGGCTGGTGGAGGTTCCCTCTTAAGGGGAATTGATCAGTTGATAAGCATGGAGACCAGAATGCCAGTCTATGTCTGTGAGGAACCACTGTCTGCGGTGGCCCGGGGAACGGGCAAGGTCCTGGAAAACATTGATGTCCTGAGGCGAGTATTAAGAACTCCCCGTAGATACTACTAGCATAGAAGGCTAACTACGTTGTAGTTACTGCGATTCACCGGCAGCAGACGCTCAGAGCGAATTGTACCAATGCAAATGCCAGAGTGATGTATCATCCGGGTATGACTATGGCCTATTCTGTTCCCAATCCTTGGAACAGTGGTCAATATGCGGGGGATGGGGTGNNATTGTCAGCCTGACCGTTATCAACCAGACCTCTCTGGAACGAGAAGATTTAACAATAGCTGAAAAGATGGTTCGTGATGCCTATACCCCGCTGCAACGCGGGGTAAGTGCATTTCGAGGGTATCTGGATCATCTGGACATCCTCTTTGCTGATAAAAAGAGGTTAACGGCTGATGTTAAACGCCTGGAGGAGGAACTGGCCAAGTACCAATTGGAGAACCAGGGTTTAAGAGAGTACCAGTATGAAGCTCGAAAACTTAAACAACTGCTGGATTTTAGAGACAATAACCTGAATAATATGCAGCTGATTCCGGCCCAGGTCATCGCGCGTAATCCCAATACCTGGTATAATACCATAACCATAGACCAGGGAAGCAGTAAGGGGATAGCCCGCAACATGCCGGTGATAACTCCTGAAGGATTGGTTGGTCGGGTTTCCTCGGTTTCATCGGATCATGCGGTAGTTATTTTGATAACCGACCGGGAGGCCGCCGTGGGTGCAATGATTCAGGAGAATCGGGTTCCGGGTATCATAGTGGGCACGGTAAACGGCGAACAGCTGGAACTCAGTCAGATACCCTTTTATTCCGAGGTGACCAAAGGAAATCGGGTAGTAACTTCGGAATTCAGCGAACTGTACCCGGCAGGGATAATGATCGGAGTTATTGATAAGGTTTCGGCGGAACATGAGGCGCTGACCAAGACAGCCACCGTTATACCGGCCGTGGACCTTGACCAGATTGAGGAAGTTCTGGTGGTCAAGAATTATATAAACCCAGCCACTGAGTGGGGAACCAGCCAACCAGAGGAGGAAAACGAGGAAGGGAATAATGATAACGGTTTACCACCTCAACAACAGGTTGGTTCTGGAACGTAACTGTAATCTGGGATGACAAGATTGGGGACTATCTGAGCGAACGCCAGCCTTTTTCGTGGACCCGGATCACATCCAGTGCGGAATTTAAAAGGGACACTTGATTCGCTTGCGGAAAGTTACAATATGGAGTTTGGATGCATAGTATTTGTCGCCCCACATCGTATTTGACTTTCGCAGGGGAGCAAAACCAGGAGAGAGCAGACGTATTACAATGCACATGTTGGAGAGGTGAGTCCTTGCGACATCTGATACTCTTCCTTATCCCATTCCTTTCTATATTTCTTGAGAGCACCTTATTTGGACACTTTACCCTGCGTGGGGTTGGGCCTGATTTGATGCTGATTTTTGTGGTGTTTTTTGCCATCATTAACGGTTCCCGCCGGGGTTTTAGTTACGGGTTTTTGTGTGGTCTTTTTGAGGATCTGTATATGGGCAGGTTTATAGGCATGAATGCCCTGTCCAAGGGACTTACGGCCCTGGTCATAGGTAAGCTGGAGGTAAATGTATTCAAGGACAACCTGCTGGTCGGGTTTGGTGGGGTGGTCCTGGCTACGGTTTTTAATTCCATATTGATGTTAGCAATAGCTCTGATCAGTATGCCCCACCTGGTCTTGGATAAATCCATGCTGCTTGATCTCAGCGGACAGCTGGTTTATAATGGCCTGTTGTCGATACCATTCTACATCTGGTACTATAGGTCCGCCAGGAGCGGGTGGTTGAAAGCATCAAAACACAGGGGGTGAGGAAGTGCATCCCAAAAAGCTTCAAGCCAAACTAAAGGTTTGTTGGTATGTAGTCGTCGGTTTAATGGCCGTGTTGATGATAAAACTAGCTTTTGTCCAGTTTGTTCAAAATGACAAGTATGTTACCAAAGCCCAGGAGAACAGTATTCGCCTGGTAAGCCTTAAGGCTCCACGGGGTGAGATCTATGATCGCAATGGCAAAATCCTGGCCAATAACCGCCGGGTTTATACGGTGTCACTGACGTACCTCGGTCTGAAAGATCAGAAGACGGTGGTCAACCGTTTGGCAGAATTGATGAATCCCAGTTATCCGGAAATCACTGCCGACTATATTAATCAGCTGATCGAGGATCAGAGGTACCGGCTGTTTGAACCGATAACCGTCATGCGGGATGTAGACTGGCCGATGGTCGTGAAACTGGAGGAGCACCGTGGTGAGTTGCCGGGGGTGGAGGTAAATGTTGAACCCCTACGGTACTATCCTGAAAAAACCCTGGCCGGGCATGTGCTGGGTTATGTTCATCCGATTTATGATAATGATGAGCTTGAGAAAAGTTACGATCCCATGAACTACCGGGTCGGAGATCTGGTGGGTAAGGACGGACTGGAGAAGGTTTATGAGGAATACTTGAAAGGCACTGATGGTGCCCGCCGGGTTGAGGTGGATGCCCGGGGAAATCCCATTCGGGAACTGGTAACCCTGGAACGTAAAGCCGGAAACAATCTGGAACTGACACTGGACCGCGACCTGCAGCGAGTGATGGAGATAGCAATGGATGATGTTCTGGCTCAGGTCCAGAAAACCCGTCCCAAAGCCAGGGCGGCCTCGGCAATCCTGATTGATGTCAAGACCGGAGGTATACTGGCAATGACCAGCAGACCCGGTATGGATCCCAACAACTTTACCACCAATATGGACCGGGCCACCTTGAACTATTACTTTCCTCAGGGTGACTATAATCCGTTAAACCCCGGGGCTGCGACCAATCGGGCTATTCAGACGCTTTATCCTCCGGGTTCAACGTTCAAACCAGTAACCGGGATGGCCGCATTGGAAGCAGGAAAACTTGACCCGGTTAATGATAAGGTAACCTGTACTGGAGCCTATTGGATTAAACCGCACATTGGCTGTTGGGGGGTTCATGGTTCAGTCAACTACTATGAAGGACTGGCGGTCTCCTGTAACGTGTTCTTCCAGGAAGCGGGACGTAGGGCCGGTGTTAAACAGATGGCAAGAGTGGCGCATGAGTTTGGGTTAGGAAGCAAAACCGGCATAGATCTACCTTATGAAAAGAGCGGACTGGTCCCGGACCCGGACTGGAAAAAGGAAATAAGCGGTATCCTTATTGATCGTCGCTACGATAAAAAGCGTGAAGAACTGATCAATAGTTACGACTCCCTGATCAAAACGGCAGCCACTGCGGAAGACAGAAAGAAGCTGACTTCAGAAAAAGAAAAGGCACTGAATAAACTTGAGGCTCAATACCGCATTGATTACAAATTTGAAACAACCTGGCAGCAGTTTGACACCTTTAATATGTCAATTGGTCAGGGCAGTAACAACTACACGCCGATGCAACTGGCAAGTTATGTGGCCACTATTGCCAATGGGGGGTATAGATACCAGCCGTACCTGGTACAGCGAGTAGTCTCTCCCAATGGGGAAGTTATTAAGGAATTCAAACCACAACTGGTTCACCAGGTGGATATAAAACCGGAAACTTTGGCGTTTACACGCGATGCCATGCACCACGTAGCCATGCCCGGAGGAACTGCTTATTCGATATTTCAGAACCTTCCGCCCGAGATTTCGGGAGGGGCAAAAACCGGTACCGCACAAACCGGGCGCGCTATCGATAATAAGAATCATGATTATCACGGGGTCTTTATCGCCTACGCTCCCTATGACAACCCGCAAATTGCTTTTGCCGGGATTATCGAATACGGTTATCATGGCAGCACTTCAGCGGGTCTGATAGCCAAAGCGTTATTCGAACAATACTTCAAGGTTGTGGACCATCTGAAAGACGATCCCCCACCTGATATGGGGCAGGACGTAGCTTCTGGCGAGTAGGAAAAACGAGGACCAGGGATAAGTGACGTCCCCGGTCCTCGTGCCATATTTTGTTATGCTATTTCGGGGACACCTTACTAAATTATTCGGGCACGCCCGAATAATTTAGTAAGGTGTCCCCGAAAAAGGAAATAGGCCATGCCTACACCGCCCACCTTCTTGCCATATTTCGTTAATGGCTACGGGTGAACTCCAGATTTCCTGGCAGGCTCGACATTTCTTATCCGACAAACTATTTGCCGGAAACCTCTTCTCTTGTTTTGCGCAGTTCAGAACATAAGCCATTTTAATGCCAATCAGAGCAACCTATCCTTTTTCATTTCCTTCAATTTACGCTCGGTTCGCTTGTAGATTCATGCTGATACGGAACATCTTTTTGCTGAATACAGCCCAATTTGCCTCAATTTTTGGGGGGATTCGCTGGAGGAAAAAAATAACAAACATAGAATCTAGAGTAAAAAGGAAGATGGGGGTGGTTGTGATCACTGAGGATGTCGTGATAAGGGAATCCCAAGGCGGGATTATTATATGTTTAGATTCTCAGGGTTCATTCCCGGCCCTCAAGCAGCAGCTGTCTGATAAGCTGGAGGCCTTTGATGACTTGCTGATTGGAGTGCAGGTGGTGCTTGATGTGGGGCAACGCAAGCTCAGCAAAAAAGAGGTTCATGAACTTAAAAACCTCCTTCTGGACCAAGGGCTTCATCTGAAAAAACTGGTCAGCAGAGGAAAGAATGTGGATCTGAAGGACAACAAAGGACAGGTTGAGGTCGTCAGCATGCCGCCTGCCAGATTGAGCCAGGAGGTTGGGACTTCTGAGGAGACGATACTGATCAAGCGAACCCTTAGATCTGGTCAAAGGGTGTTCTTCCCCGGGAATATTGTGGTGCTGGGTGATGTCAACCCAGGGGCCGAGGTTATTGCTGGAGGTAACGTGCTGGTGATGGGATCCATGCGGGGACTGGCCCATGCTGGAGCCCTGGGGTCAGAGCAAGCTGTGGTAGTCGCTTTTCGCCTTAATCCAACCCAATTACGCATAGCCAACCACATTACTCGCGCACCTGAAGGGCAAGGATCTGCGGGTAACGATCCAGAGATGGCCTCTATTAAAAGTGGCAAGGTAATAATCGAAGATCTCAAACTCTGATTTGGAATGGGAGGAAAGGGAATGAAGGGTAAGGTTATAGTCATTACTTCGGGCAAAGGAGGCGTGGGCAAAACCACAACTACTGCCAATCTGGGAACGGCTTTGACCATGCTGGGAAGACGTGTGGTTATGGTGGATACGGATATTGGTCTGCGGAACCTGGATGTGGTGATGGGACTTGAGAATAGAATTGTTTTTGATATCGTCGATGTAGTAACCGGCGGAACAAAATTGAAACAGGCACTTATTAAAGATAAGCGGTTTGAGGGACTGTATCTGTTACCGGCAGCCCAAACCAAGGAAAAAACGGCAGTATCGCCTCATCAGATGAAGACCCTTTGCAATGAACTGAAAAAGGAATTTGATTTTGTGCTGGTGGATTGTCCAGCTGGTATTGAACAGGGGTTTAAGAACGCCATTTCTGGAGCTGACGAAGCAATTGTAGTTGCTGTACCGGAGGTGTCTTCGGTTAGAGACGCCGACGGGATTGTGGGCCTTCTGGAGGCCGCCGGATTAAATAAGAATCAGCTTATCATCAACCGGATAAGACCGCGAATGGTCAAACGGGGTGACATGATGGATATCGAGGATATGATTGATATTCTGTCCGTCGACCTGCTGGGGGTGGTTCCTGAGGATGAGATTGTAATTGTGTCCACCAATAAAGGGGAACCAGCGGTGATGGATACATCATCTCGTGCCGGTGATGCTTACCGCAGAATCGCCAGACGATTGAACGGGGAGGAGGTATCTATGCTGCCTCTGAACCATTCGGAGGGGTTGATGAACAAATTCCGAAGAATGTTCAAAATGGCTTCCAGGTAAAGGAGGGAAGGATTTGCTTCGGTTTTTAAACAGGCTTTTTTCGAGAGACAGGGATAAAGGTGGCAGCAAGAATGTGGCCATGGAACGCCTTAAACTGGTGCTGGTTCACGACCGGGTAAATGCATGCCCTCAATTGTTGGAGGCATTGAAGGAAGACCTCATACGGGTGATCCGTGAATATATTGAAATTGATGAAACGGCCCTGGATATCACCTTCGACAGCATGGAAAACACGGTGGCCCTGGTGGCCAACATCCCGGTTCTGAAAATTAAAAAAGGCCTGGTCTGAAATCAGGCGGCTCCTCACTATGCGCCTTCATAAGGCGCTTTTTTTATTGGGCATGGGCGCAGGAGTTATGTCGTGACCCGGAGACATTAAAATACAACGGCGTACCCATCCCAAGTATATGTTGCAGGCCAAAGTAAGATGGCAGGAGCGGTAGATAAATGATGTATATAAGAAATGAATGAAAAGTCTGGTAGGGGCTATTCTATATCACCCCTGCCATCTGAGAACAGATTGGCTTTGATACAGTGCAGTATGGATAGACTTAGCCAAACCTGCACTTTTCACGGTAGATTTTTACCAGTTTTCGTTGCCATATGGTATTAACTGATGGGGACAATCTGTACAGCCACCAGGGGAGCACGTCATACCAGGGAAAAGCGATAATGCCTTGATTTTTTTGTACCCCTTTTAAAATTCGCAAAGCCGCCTGTCTGGGTGTTAACTGTTTGGGTATATAGGAGTTAAATAACTCCCTATCTGCGTTGATTACTCGGTAGCTTTTTTTAACATCTGTATCGACAGAGCCAGGGCAGGCTACACTTACTTTCACACCGAAATCGGCGGCTTCCGGGCGGAGGGCCATAGAAAGACCGGTGATCGCGGACTTGACTGCTGTGTAACCCGTAGAAAGGGCAAAAGGAAATAAGCCGAAGACCGAAGAGGTGTTTACAATGTGACCATGCCCCTGGCGTATCATTACCTCATAGGCGCACCTGGTTCCGTAAATAACGCTCATCACATCGCTATCAATAAAGTGTTCCCAATCACTGTATTCCATGTCTCTGAATTCTCCGAACATGATTATACCGGCATTATTAAACATGTAATCAAGCGGTCCCTGTGCAGTTACCTTATCAACAAGGCTCTTTACCGCCTCGCGATCCGTCATATCCGTGATTATTCCTTCTGCTTTACCCCCAAAACTGGTTATGGTAGAAACGGTATTCCTGGTTTCTTCTTCCTTTATATCAGCCACATATACCTTGGCCCCTGCTTTAGCTAGTTCGATACACAACTCACGTCCAATACCCGACGCTCCCCCGGTTACTATCGCAACCTTGTCCTTAAATACTTTCATTCCAACCCCACCCCTTTTAGTCTCGAAGAACTATATTTCTCTTCCAACTGTGCAAACTTAACACCCCCTAGAAATGAATTCAGGCCAGCAAATGAGTGGCTCCATTCTGCAAAGTCCCGTTGCTTCTCGTTCCTTTTGAGTTGATCCAATTCTATAGATACTGATTCAACAAGGGCTGCCAAACATACAGCCGGGTATATGGCCATGGAGTATCCCATTTGCTTCAGTTCGGTTACTGACATATTCGGCGTCAAAGGGCCGACGTTAACCAGATTTGGTTTCGAATTGACCTGAGCAGGTATTTTTTTTAAATGTGATTCCACTGCAAAAACCCC
>DCTH01000053.1 GCA_002329495.1 Syntrophothermus sp. UBA1445
CAGGCAGGGAGCCGATACTATCCCTATAGCCCAGGCGGTTGCCTGCCTCTTTATAACCACGGACAATTCCTCCCGCAGTGATGGTTTAAGCCGCTTGGAATCATCAATCCCCGGCACGAAAAAGTCCCGGGGCAAAATCACCGCCGCCGCCACTACCGGACCAGCCAGCGGGCCTCTTCCGGCTTCGTCTATGCCGGCTATGTACTGTACACCAGCATCATAGAGGTCCATTTCGTAGCACAACATTGCCTTGAGTCTCTCTACCTCTAAGTCCGGTATCTTGAGTTTTGTATTCACTGGAAATCACCAACTTTTCTGGATCGTGAATCGCATCACCAAAACAACAACCAGGGCAATGTGCTGCCAGGACTTGTTTAGCCCTGGCCAAGCCCTTTCTTTGGGTATTCGGTTTCTTTGCCTGGTTCCCTTCCGGATTACCCAATAATTTAATAACCGGTAAACAATTCAGGTACGGCGGCCAGATGCGATCACCAATACATATTAATACCCTGGTAGTATCCAAACAAAATGAGCAGACCTCTCTGATTGCTGTATCGTATCAGGTCTGCTCATCTTTAATGCTTTTTAATATACCCGGGTTCCCGGTCTACCAGGTATCAATAAAGGAATGCGTAACCCCTTTTCGCGGATTCGCCGCGGTTGACTTCAAACCGCGTATTACCCACTGCCGGGTATCAATGGGGTCAATCACCGAATCAATCTCCAGATAAGCGGCCATATTGACAGCTTTTCCATTCTCCAGCATCTCATCAAGGAGCTTGTCAAACAGGGCTTGTCGCTCAGCCGGATCTTCGATTGCATTCAGCTGTTTCTCGAAACCCTTCTTTACCGCTCCTTCCAGTCCCATGGCACCAAACTCGCCAGTAGGCCAGGCGACGCAGAATACCGGGTCATGGAAGCCGCCCTTGGACATGGCTTGAGCCCCCAGGCCGTAGCCTCTACGAAGCACCACCGAAAAATAAGGTACTGTCGTATGGGAAGCATTGGCAAACAGGCGGCATACATGGCGTACCTGCCCACGGGTCTCAATTTCTGGCCCCACCATAAAGCCGGGGGTATCAATCAGGGCCAGGATCGGTAACCCGTGAACATTGCACAGCTGTATCATGCGCGATGCCTTATCAGCACCGTCAGCAAGGATTGCACCACCCATGAATCTGCAGTTATTGGCGATAACGCCGAATGGCCGGCCTTCGATGCGTATCAGACCGGTTATAATATCCTGACCAAACTCTGGCCTCAGTTCCAGGAAGGTATCAACATCCGCCAGAGTCTTGATGACCCTTCGCATGTCGTAGACTCGACGTCGGTTTTTCGGTATGATGTCGCGCAGCCCCATCTGATCCGGAGCTTGCCAGTTATCTACCGGGCCCTGGAAATAGGACAGATACTTTTTGGCTACCGCCACCGCTTGGGCCTCATCTTCAACAAGAATATCGATGACACCGCTCTTTGTCTGAACCTCAACCGGACCAACCTCCTCCGGAGCGAATGTGCCCAGTCCACCCCCTTCAATCATAACCGGACCACCCATGCCGATGTTGGAGTTTTTGGTGGCTATGATAACATCACAGCAGCCAAGTAGAGCCGCGTTACCTGCAAAACAGCGTCCGGATACGATACCGATCATAGGCGCTTTACCAATATAGGCTCCGAACATGGAAAAGGTGGAATTTTCCAGGCCACAGACCAATACCGAGTTTGCATCCACATCTCCCGGTCTGCCGCCGCCGCCCTCGGCAAAAACTATTAAAGGCAGATGTTGTTCATGTAACACTCGCAAGAGGCGGTCTTTCTTGCGGTGATTGAAATAGCCCTGGGTGCCTGCCAGAACGGTGTAATCGTAAGCCATAACTGCACAGCGTGACTTTTCGTCACCAAAAAGATCACCATTTATGGTACCTATACCAGTAATAAGGCCATCGGCTGGGGTTCTGGTACGGAGGTCTTCTTCCGAACGCCGGCCCCGTTGAGCAGCTATCGCTAAAGCCCCGTATTCAATGAAACTGTCGGGATCAAACAGGTCAGTCACATTCTCCCGGGCCGTCCGCTGGCTTTTCTGGTGCCGTTTCGCAACCGCCTCGGGACGGTTCTCATCAAGGGTATAGGAAAAGCGCTGATACATCTCCGCCAATTCCGGGCGGATTGATTCGCTGTCTGATTTGATGGGATTACTCATTTGAACACCCTTCCTTTCATTTTCTAACGCTTAAAAGTTAAATTTTAAGGGAAACCACAGCCAGTATCATCAGAAATGACCTGTTGTAAATCATTTGATAGTGCCATCACCAATACGATACTCTCGACCGGGATGGTTTTCTTAATATTGTAAATGCAAAATGCATGCCAAACGGAGTGTTATTGGTCCTATCCGCTCACCATGCAAATTGTCAGGCTTTTGATCAACTCTTTAAACCTTATGATCATACCGTTATGGGCCATAATCGCCCACATGAGGCACAGTTGCTTACCAAAGCCGAATTTCATTCATGGATTGGGTCACAATACGTTTCCTTTTGGGGTGAACAATCGGCCTGAAGCTGTAAAAAGTAAGTCATTGGCATACCGATTGTTATGTGAAACGAACAAACCTGCCTTTCGGGGCAGGTCTGCTCATCTATCTAATAAGGGTGTAAGTTGGAAACGCCAAATTTAGTTGGGATAATAAATTCTTCCCGTTCTATCCTATCAATTGGTTTCTTAATTCTAATTACCATGTATCAACGAAGCTATGCTTGGCTGCTGGCCTGGGTTTGGCCATAGTTGATTCCAGACCCCGCATGAGCCATTGCCGAGTAANNCCGCTTTTCCTCTCGCCATCTGTTGGGCCAGCAATTGGTCAAATAAGGCCTGCCGTTCCGCCGGGTCTTCAATCGCATTAAGCTGCTTCTCGTAACCTTTCTTGACGAAGCCTTCCAAACCCATGCCGCCAAATTCTCCAGTCGGCCAGGCAGTAATGGGACACTGGGTAAATCCGCCTTTGGCCATGGCCATGGCACCAAGTCCATAACCCCGCCGTGTTACGACCGAGAAATAAGGAACGGTTACATGGGCACCATTTACAAACATACGGCACACATGGCGTACCTGCCCCCGGGTCTCGATATCAGGGCCAACCATAAACCCGGGTGTATCAATCAATGCCAGGATCGGCAATCCATGTGCGTTACAGATCTGCATTAAACGGGCTGCCTTGTCAGCACCTTCAGCCTCGATGGCACCCGCCTGGTACTTACAGTTATTTGCAATCACCCCAAAGGGCTGTCCTTCGATGCGGATAAAGCCGGTAATCATCCCCAGGCCGAAATCCTTCTTCAACTCCAGGAAGGAATCAACATCCGCCAGGGTCTTGATTACCAGTCGCATATCATAAACCCGGCGGCGGTTTTCGGGAATCAGTTTGCGCAGTTTAGTCTGGTCAGGGGCCTCCCAGTTTTCCGTCTTGCCCTGGAAATAGGAGAGGTACTTCTTGGCCACCGCTACCGCTTCCACGTCATCCTCTACCAGGATGTCAATAACCCCAGTCTTGGTCTGCACATCAACCGGACCAACTTCCTCAGGAGCAAATACCCCCAGTCCGCCACCCTCAATCATGACCGGTCCGCCCATACCAATGTTGGCATTTTTGGCGGCGATAATCACATCACAGCACCCCAGCAAAGCGGCATTTCCTGCAAAGCATCGGCCCGATACAATTCCCACAATCGGGGCCTTACCGCTGTAGGCGCCAAACATGGCAAAGGTAGTGCAATCCAGGCCGGCGACAAATACCCCGGTGGGACCATCTGCGTCCACATCACCGGGTCTGCCCCCACCACCTTCAGCGAAGAGGACTAGTGGCAAGCACTCTTCATGTGCAATCCGCAGCATGCGGTCCTTCTTGCGATGGTTGAAGTATCCCTGAGTGCCAGCCAGTACCGAGTAATCATAAGCCAATACCACGCAACGGGATTTTTTGGGTCCGAATTGGGAACCGTTAATCGAACCTATACCGGTGATGATGCCATCAGCCGGTGTCCTTGCCCGCAAGTCCTCCTCAGAGCGGCGTCCACGCTGGGCTGCAATAGCTAATGCACCGTACTCGACGAAGCTGCCAGGATCGCACAGATCTTCTACATTGGCACGGGCGGTTCGCTGATTTGTTTTCACCCTTTTCGCAACTACATCAGGACGGTTCTCATCCCGGCCATAGGAATACCGTTTGATCATTTCAGCCAATTCCGGACGAATTACATCATTGTCGGTTTTATTGCTTGAATTGCTGATAACGCACACCTTCCCTCTGCATATTAAAGCTCCCCCAAGCTCGTGTTGATTCTACCAGTCACGGTACCCGGGCGAGATAGTTTAAGTATTTGTTATGGAACATAAGGTTTATTGAATTTTATTGGTCAATTGATCCGGCTATGTTTTACCGATCCCGGGAGCGTTCTCGGTTCTATTCCAAGACCACCAGTACTTCGCCTTCGGCTACTTTTTTACCCACTTCAACCTTGATCTCCTTTACTACACCGGCCTCCGGCGCGTATACCGGGTTCTCCATCTTCATAGCTTCCAGAA
>DCTH01000158.1:0-494 GCA_002329495.1 Syntrophothermus sp. UBA1445
CCAACAAAACCCGGAACTATACCAGTGGCCCTCCATAATAAGGACTTGGCTCCGGGAACTCTAAACAAAATACTTAAGGCTGCGGGTCTGAAATAGGGCCCGACCTAAAGGTATGTAAAGAAGGAGTTGACTAAAATGGTTTACATTTACCCAGCCATTTTTACCCCTGAAAAGACAAAAAAGCGGGGAACTGTGTACACTGTTGAAATACCGGATATTCCCGGTTGCATCACTGAAGGTGAATCTATTCCAGAAGCAATATTAATGGCGAGGGAAGCTTTGGCTGGATGTATACTAGCCATGAAGCAGGCTAATGAGGAAATTCCCTCTCCCTCAAACTACAGCGATATTCGGACTGAGTCAAAACAGGAATTCGTTACCTTGATTGATGTTGACCTTAATGAATACCTGCGAAAAAAAGAAACAAAATCAGTTATCAAAACAGTCAGTCTCCCCCAATGGCTAGCAATCATGGCCGAAGAAGCAGGAATAAG
>DCTH01000158.1:500-9527 GCA_002329495.1 Syntrophothermus sp. UBA1445
TATTCGCAAATCCTCCAAGAAACTCTTAAAGAGAGATTAGGAATATAAATAACAACCAGAACTGTTATCGCGGGAAATTCGCGGGAAATCAATTTGGAACTTGTCGATAGAAGCCTATCCATCGGAATTTTGGTGATGCGTCATCCTGGACTTCAAATCCAGTTTGCGNNGCCGTAGTGATCCTGCGGTGGGTGGGTTCGATTCCCACACGCTTCCGCCAATATGAATATTTAGGGCTTTTTGAATGCTTCTGTACCGTATGTAACCTACGAGTAAGAACCTTCAGATTGGCCTGATAACAAAGGAGTCCAGTCTAACTCAATTAACAGTCTAAGTAGACTGGACCAACCGAAATAGACACCGGACTTAATGCCCTCATATACGAAATAAGGAGGGCATTTTTTATGGTTCAAAATAAGGTTATTAGGATAAAGGATGATGTGCCGACACGTGGGAAGAAGCACTTGAACAATTATTATGGTGGAAACAAGCACAGGGATTGAGTACGTCAACAATCAATGATTACAGAAGTTACATTGGACGGTTTTTAAAACCTACCCGGAAGCATATAACCAAAAGGATTTAAAGAAAGCTGTCCTTGCCTATATGGCAAAACCCGCAAAACCTGCTTACTTTAATTTGAAGCTCGTATACTTCAGGGCATTTTTTGACTGGGGAACGAAAGAAGGTATAAATTGTCATCACATTTCCTCCCCTCATTGGACTCTATTACAAGGGTATTATGACAGATACAATTGAACCAGCAGCTTCTCAACGGTTTGAGATGGCAAAATCCTTTTCAAGATCATCACGGCTTTATATTTGCCCTCAACAAAGTATTTAGGCTTCAATTTCCTTTTCTCCATCAAATCACATACCAGACCAGCGACCCGTTCCGGGTTCAGCCCGGCCATCTCGTCTTTCTTCATGGTTTCAATGGAACGCATAGACAAATCGTAATAGGGGGAACCCGGATGACAACCCTCTGCCTGATGCCGGGCCTCGGTAAAGCCTGATTTCACATCACCAGGGTTTACACAAGTTGCTTCAATTCCGAATGCTCGTCCCTCCATCCTAACCGCCTGCATCATCCCATCCAGGGCCATTTTGCTGGCGCTGTAAAATACCTGAAAAGGAATAGCAAACTCAGAAGCCACGGAGCTGACCGTAATTATCGAACCATTCCTTTGCTGCCTCATTACGGGCAGGACTGCCCGAATCATGCGGTGAGTACCAAAGAAGTTAACCTCAAATTGCCTTTGGGCTTCTTCCACTGTAGTGTCCTCGACCCCACCTCCCAGGGCAAAACCGGCACAGTTTATCAGCACATCAATTCGTCCCTGTTCATCCATTACCTGAGTGATAAGCTTATCCACTGATTGTTGATCTGTGACATCACAGCGTACCAACTTATATGCCACCTGATGGTCAAGCTCGTCAGTTCCTACTCTTCGACCTGTGGCATACACTGTATGACCTCGCATGGTCAGCTGTTCCGCACACTTCTGTCCAATTCCTGAAGTTCCGCCACTTACCACCACAACCTTGGGCATAAAATCCCTCCTTGGAGTTATTATAGTCTATTGTAAATGTTCTCCATATTCCCATCAAACAGCCAGAGGCACAGCATGAATTTAAGTGCCGTTTAAGACTTCACCCCAACAGAAAACGCACATATTGGTCAGGGGACATCCTTCACAATTGGGTCTTTTATTGGAACATCGAGTGTTTCCCAAACCATCAATCAGCGCATGATACTCGTTATAGAGGTAAAGATCCGGCGGTAGATGCGTCATAAAGAAATTCTGCATATCATCGTAGCTTATGTCCTCATTAAACAGACCCAAGCGATTAAATATTCTTCTGGTATAGGCATCGACCACAAATATTGGTTTTCTCGCGGCATACAAGACGATCGAATCAGCAGTCTCCTTGCCCATGCTCTTCAAAGCCAAGAGCCGAGATCTTAATTGCCACATTTCAATTGAGAAGAGGTTCGATAACTCTCCTTGATGTTCTTCTATAAGAAATCGGCAGAAATTACGCAGCCATTCCGTCTTCTGCCGGTAATACCGGGTCGATCTGACGGCCTCTTCCACCATTTCAACCTGGGCGTCTATTATACGCTGTAGCTCTCGCAATCCCGAAATAAAAATAACCGGCATTCCAGTTAACTGGGATAGCCGGTTGTTTTTTTCTGCGGCGCTGCAATTATATATCCTGACCACCATACTGCTTTATAATATCGTCCAACATATTTACGTAATCCACAAAGGCATTTTTTCCTTTAACGGTCAGGGAACACCTGGTGCGGGGTTTATTATTGAAGAAGTCCTTGGTTATCTTAATGTAACCCGCCTCCTCCAGTTTCGACAATGAGACGCTCAGGTTGCCGTCGGTGGCTCCGGTAATCTCCCTCAGTTCCCTGAAGTTTTTCTCGCCCGTCAACAGGCTCGCCACCACTGCAATCCGCAGCCGGGATTGAAACAGGTCGGGTATGGAGTTGAGATCCAAATCAATTCCCCCCCGCAGTCCGGGATCTTAAGAAAAAGCCGGTATACAGGAAGGTAAAGGGTAGAGCCAGCAGCGACAGAAACTGACTTACTTTACTGTCGAATACAGGGAAGTTGCAAAAGGCGTACAGAACGCTAATCGCGATGTAGAGCAGGCCGATGTGCATAAGCCGCCGGTAGCCAGTAAACAACGAGGTCATGACCAGAGCGATCGCCAGGCTGAAAAACATTGGCGAAAAGTTGCTGGTGTGAACGGTAACTGACTGCAGGGCCACCCCTGCGGAATCAATCATAATCCGGGGAGGCAGGACGTTTAACACCAGAATCATCAGCCAGAGGATCATCAGGTGCTTTTCTAGCCCGATCAAAGGGGTCTTCTTCGAGATGGCCCGGTAAATCAGAGCGGCCGCCAGGGCAATGATTCCCAGCGGAAAAACCCAGTTGGCCAGTGGATAACGCAGGGATAGGTCCAGCATCTGTTCCTTGTTCTGGATAACGAAGAGGGTAGCGGCACTGTTAAGTATGAACAGGAGTCCCCAGTAAATGAATATGCGGCCGAAAGTGGTAAACGACCGGCTGGTCCGGTTAATTATCCCTTTGATCAGAGATATGTTGTCGACGGCTTCGGTTATTTGATCATTATCCATCCAATTCACTCCCTTAAGTAATTAATAAAGAACTTTATATTATAAAGCATAAATTATAGCCGGGTGCCTGTCAACAGCTTTAGCTGCGAGGGATTATTTTGCATCAAATAACCGCATCGGTGATTCAGATCGTACTTAGTTATATAAGGAAAATAAATCTGCTTCCAACCAGGCTTCGCTTTAACAAGAATGGAGAAGTGTATTTTACAGCTGAAACGCCGGCGAAGAGTCGGTCCGCGAGAGGAGTCACCGCTTAGATATTGGGACATGGAAAATGGTAAACAAGGCCCTGATACTTGAGTCATGCTTTATACTGTCCTAAAATCAAGGAAATATAGTGTAACAAATATAGCTATACATTGCACTGATGGGAAATTTGAGACCGACTATTCCAGTGCTTTAACCAGTCCAATAGATTACGGGAGAATGGTCAGTGATTGAGGAATCATGGTACTGACGAACTCCCGAAGAATGAAAAAAGAAGGGTGAGCAGATGATCCGTTTTAATTGTGATTATAGCGAAGGCGCACATCCCAGGGTTTTGGACAAACTTATCCGGACCAATTTTGAACAGACCGCCGGCTATGGTGAAGACCCTTATTGCCGACTGGCAGCTCAGATGATTAAGGACAGGTGTAATAGGCCGGATGCCGATGTACATTTCTTTGTAGGGGGCACTCAGACCAATTTGACGGTTATTTCGGCCGCCCTGCGTCCGCATCAGGGTGCTGTCTCCGCTCATACCGGACATATTAATGTTCATGAAAGCGGTGCGATCGAGGCTACCGGACATAAGGTACTTTCCGTGCCGAGTCATGATGGAAAGCTGACTGCTGGCCAAATCCAGAGGGTCTATGAAGAGCATTACGGCGATCTTAATCACCAGCACATGGTACAGCCCAAACTGGTGTATATATCGAACCCGACTGAGATTGGTTCCGTTTACAGCAAAACTGAGCTGACCGCCATCAGTGAAACCTGCAGAAAAAATGACCTTATCCTTTACCTGGATGGCGCCCGGTTGGGCTATGCCCTTTGTGCCGAGGGCAACGATCTGGATTTACCGGCCATAGCCGAGCTTTGCGACGCATTTTATATCGGTGGCACCAAGATCGGCCTTTTGTTTGGTGAGGCCCTGGTTATCTGCAACCCGAAATTAAAAGAGGATTTCCGTTATATTATGAAACAAAAGGGATCTATACTTGCCAAAGGCAGGCTGCTGGGATTGCAGTTTATTGCGTTGTTTGAAGATGATCTGTATTTTGAGATGTCCAGGCATGCCAACCGAATGGCCAGGCTCATTAAAGAAGCCTGTATTAGAAAGAGATACAGTTTTCTGGTACCCTCTAACACCAACCAGCAGTTTCCGATTATGCCCGGTGAAGTGATAAATAAACTGGCATTAAACTATGTGTTTGAATACTGGCAGCAGGTAGACGATAAGAGCAGTGCGGTACGTTTCTGTACCAGCTGGGCGACTGAATTAAAAGCCGTGCAGCAGCTGGTTGCGGAAATCGAAAGCTACTGAGGGCTGGAAACCAAACCATATCTTACGTTGAACAACCGCTTCTTTTTGATTAAGAGGTAATTTTCCAGCAATGCCTTACCCCACAGTTGAATGAAGTATCATCACAGCTTGAGCCAGCAGTGCTGTGTTTTTTCAGGCTCGCTAGGTGCCTGATTGGCGTGATATGGTCGTGTACGTGTTCTTTCCCCTGGTTCGCGTTTTTTACCGGACAATTCCATGGTATAATTCCCCTAACAACAGAGGCTTGGGGTCCATCCGCACCGGAAAAGATCTGGTTCCTGGTCGGGCAGATGGAGAGTCTCACTGCGGACAGGAGAGAGTATGGGAATTCATGTCTTGGACTGTGTTTTCGTGGTCATGATTCTCTATGGAATTCTGGTGGGATATAGAAAGGGCTTGATTGCCAGTGTGGGNNCGTTGGTCCTGGGTGTGGGGGCGGCGATTTTATACTGGGAACCAGCCACCGATTACCTGCAAAACCACTATTCATTAATAACTTATGTGGCAAACTTTCTGTCGGGACACCTGCCGATTCCGGTGTTTGATGACATAGGGGGTATGACTTCGACCCTGTTTAAGTCCAGCCTTTATGCCTACCAGGGGTTGATATATCATATCGCACGGTTGGTGGTTTCCGGCCTAGTGTTCGTACTGATACTGTTCCTGGTTACCAGGGTACTTGGTTTGGTGTGGCATATCCTGAGCATGGTATTTGGCTGGGGTATACTGGGTACTGGTAACCGCATCGGGGGCGCGGCCTTTGAATCGCTGAAGATAATTCTGGTACTGTCCGTCGTGGCTGGTTTGGCCTTGCCGGTGGTCCGTTCATTAGCAGATACCGGGTTTCCCGCCGCGGCCGATCTGAACACCTACCTTGATAGATCCTTTTTGCTGCCCTGTCTGGAGGGCATATTTCAAATAATGGGCAAAATAACTGGTATCCAATCAGGACATACAACTTGAGGAGGTATTTCAAAGTGGAAAAAAATGCGTGGATAAGTGCTTCGGAGAACGAGCGGCATGAGATGAACGCTCTGGGTCGGGAGTATATCAGGTTCCTGAACCGGGCCAAGACTGAGCGGGAAACGGTATCCTTCCTGAAGGAGCAGGCCAGGGAAAAGGATTTTGCTGATCTTAAGGAATTAGGTGAGCTTAAACCCGGCCAGCGGGTATTTATCGAACATAAGGGTAAGACCGCTATCGCCGCGATAATCGGGCAGAGACCTTTTGCGGAAGGGTTCAATATCGTGGCTTCGCATGCTGACACCCCACGTTTGGACCTTAAGCCGGTACCTCTTTATGAGGCGGCGGGTATGGCCCTCTTTAAGACTCACTATTACGGCGGCATCAAGAAATATCAGTGGACTTCCCTGCCCTTGTCCATGCACGGGATAGTGGTAAAGAAGAGCGGGCAGAAAATTGAAGTTGCCATTGGTGAAGACGATAATGATCCGGTCTTTACTATTACCGACCTGCTGATCCACCTGGCCAAGGATCAGATGGAGAAGAAGATGAGTGAAGGAATAGGTGGCGAGGATCTCAATATCCTGGTGGGAAGCCTGCCATTGGAACCGGGGCCGGATAAAGATAAGATAAAAGAGGCGGTTAAGAAGATTCTCAAAGAAAAATATGACATTGAGGATGAGGATTTCGCCAGTGCCGAGATCCAGATGGTACCGGCCATGAAGGCCCGGGAGATCGGTTTTGACCGCAGCCTTATCGGGGCTTATGGGCAGGATGACCGGGTATGTGTGTTTACCTCGTTTCGGGCGCTTCTGGACGTCACAATTCCATCGCGTACTGCGGTCTGTGTTTTTGCCGATAAGGAAGAGATCGGCAGTGTCGGTAACACCGGACTCCGTTCTTATCTGCTGGAGAATGCCATTGCTGACCTTATGAACAAGAATGGCCGTTCCGACTATTATGAGGTTATGCAGGCGTTGCGGAATTCTTATGCCTTGTCGGCCGATGTGAATGGGGCCTATGACCCCAATTACGAGAGTGCTTTTGAAAAGCTGAATTCATCTTATGTGGGCCGGGGAGTATCCCTCACCAAGTATACGGGATCACGGGGCAAGTCAGAGTCGAACGATGCCCACCCCGAGTATCTGGCCCGGATTCGCAAGCTCTTTGACGATCACGGTGTTACCTGGCAGGTTGGAGAATTGGGCAAGGTAGATCAGGGCGGCGGCGGCACGGTGGCGATGTATCTTGCCAACCGCAATATCGACACCGTGGACGCGGGCGTGCCGGTGCTTTCCATGCATGCACCGTTCGAACTGATCGCCAAGCTCGATCTGTATATGGCATACAAGGGCTTCGGGGCGTTTTACAAGGATTGATGCAGGCGGAAGCAATTGTGTGAAAAATGATTCCATACAAAAAGGACGCAGCAAAGCGTCCTTTTTTGTATGCATATCATATCCGTCATCAGTCAAAAATCGAGAACTCGATCTCCTCGAGCGAGTAGCCGTCCTCAAGGATCATCGGCGCGCGCAGATTGTGGTCGGCAAGCGACTCGGGCAGACGGGCCAGACTGAGGTGCAGGATACTCCCGCCGCCCTCGCGTGGGGACAGCAGCAGGCTGCCGCCGTGCAGCTGCGCAATGCGATGAACCAGAGGAAGGCCGAGTCCAAGCGGCGCGCCCTGCCGCGCGAGTGCGAGGTAGTCTTCAAGGGAAACGCTGCGCTGCCATCCGGTCAGCAGCGCCTGGAAGGTTTCGGCATGCAGTCCCGGGCCGCGGTCTGCAACCGAAATGGTGAAAAATGTGTGGTCGTCATGCAGGGTGACGGTGATATCGCCCGCCATCGGGGTGACGCGCAGGGCGTTGGAAAGCAGGTTGTACAGCGCGGTGCGGACAAGCTGCGGTTCGACCAGCGCGTCGCACCGGTTAGGCGCGGTGACTGTAATATCCTTCGTGCCTTTGGCCGGGCCGTTTTGCAGTGCAGCCTGCACGGCGTCAAAGCAGAGGGCGGAAAGATCGATATGGTGCAGCCGGAGCTGTTCAGTCAGCGGTGGGTCATGCAGGAAATCAGAATGGGCCAGCAGGCGGTACAGCCGCAGGCACTGCCGCCGCAGATGTGCGGCAAGGCGGGGATCATCCACCTGATCGGCGTCCGCCAGCAGCGTGCCCAGATATTGCATGCTTTTGGCGTGCAGCACGCGCAGGCTGCCGTCATATGCAGCGCGGTCCTCGCGCAGGAAGGCGAGCAGAGCACCGTCCCGGTGCGGCAGGATCTCCAAACGGTAGTTTACGCCGTCCAGTTCCTCGTATACAGTTCGGGACTGCTGGTCTGCAATACAGGAGCGAAGCGCTTTGGCTGCGGCCTCATCCAGCAGCTGGTCGATCCGCTCGAGCGGGAGCAGCCGGATCAGCTGCCGGGCGGCATCATTGTAATTTTCGATGTGCAGCGACGGTCCCACGGTGACCAGCGCCGCATCCTGGAGAGGGGTGCGCGCAAGCAGCTCGCGCACGGTGCTGTCCTCCAGATGGGAGAAGAAGGAATCGTTCATCGCTATCATCCCTAAATCCAAGCCGGGCATTCGCTTCCTGCGAGTATAACATTCGTCCCGGGCTGCAATACTATATTTTGTGTGATGTGATTATTATACCACCAGACGGGAAAGCTTTGCAAAGAAAAATATACAAAAAGCCTGCCGTTCGTGACAAAAATTTCACAAATATTACACCTTGCGGCAAGCATACCAAGTAGTGTATAATAAAATCATCGACAGAGAACTTGATTAAACATTTCAAAACTGAGGAGGAAACTTGCAAATGGCTATCAAAGTAGGCATCAATGGTTTCGGCCGCATCGGCCGTATGGTTTTCCGCGCGGGTCTGAAGAACCCGAACATCGAGTTCGTAGCGGTAAACGATCCGTTCATGACTCCGGACTACATGGCGTATATGCTCAAGTATGACACCATGCACGGCCGTTATGACGGTACCATCGAGTACGA
This sequence comes from Syntrophothermus sp. UBA1445, assembly GCA_002329495.1. Lineage (GTDB taxonomy): Bacteria > Bacillota > Syntrophomonadia > Syntrophomonadales > DTU052 > DTU052. The sequence continues at coordinate 9,152 of DCTH01000158.1, forward strand.
CGACAACTCCATCACTGTGGACGGCAAGAAGGTTCTGTTCCATGCTGAGATGGATCCGAAGAACATTCCGTGGGGCGCAGACGGCGTTGACTATGTTGTTGAGTCCACCGGCGTTTTCCTGACCAAGGAGAAGGCACAGGCTCACATTGACGGCGGCGCAAAGAAGGTTATCATGTCTGCACCGTCCAAGGACGACACCCCGATGTTCGTTATGGGCGTTAACCAGGACACCTACACCAAGGATATGACCTTTGTTTCCAACGCTTCCTGCACCACCAACTGCCTCGCGCCCATCGCGAAGGTTCTGCACGACAAGTGGGGCATCACCGACGGCCTGATGAGCACCATCCACGCCACCACCGCCACCCAGAAGACC